>JAGBLC010000024.1 GCA_017635615.1 Prevotella sp. | reverse complement strand
GTTTCATAACGTCACCCCCTCTCTACATACGTTTACACTCTTGGTTACCTTCCTGATTTGTTCAACCACTTCTGTTCTCCTCATCGCTTTGTTATTGCTTTTTCGCTGCAAATATACAACTTTTTATCGAACGAGCCAAAGGATTATGCACTTTTTTTAAATAACCAGCTTGACGGGGCATTGTTCTGGAAAACGTAATCCTCCTTTAGGGTCGCGATGTATCGTGTCGCTACATCTCTACATTCATACCGCTTAGGTTTAGCATGGGTTGTGAGCCGCGCGTATCGGAGATGTTCCATCGGATGGTCACCGTTTTTTCCTCACCTGGCATCAAGTGGAAATAGTTTTCGGAATAGCTGACGGGAAGGATCTGCTCGCCATCTTCCGACTTGAGGTTGAGACGGAGCATCAGCGCCGGATAGGGAGAGTCGTTGCGCAATATGGCCCGACAAGATTCCTTCTCCCACTGGATGGTGGTAGCGATATGAGCCTTGGGCAGAGAGAGCAAAGCCTGCCACGACTGGTCGTCGGCACTTCTGACGTAGGTATTCTCAGAGAGCGTGTTGCCCTGCTCGTCTTTTGCGACGAGTCGCAAGAACCACACATCGGTGAGCCACTTGGGTTGCTTCACCTTCATGCAGCGCAGGGTGGAGTCTTCGTGGGTGCGCACCTTCTTTTGCTGTTGTTTCAACAGCTGGCCGTTCATGTCGTATATCTCCATGCCGACACGCAGCTTCCGGTGCGTACCACCACGTGTGTTGACCAGTTCGACGCTGTCTGTCAGCGCGTTCCATTGAACATGAAGCGGCTCGCAGGCTTTCTTACAGGCGAAGAAGGCAGCGGTGGGGTCGAAGAAATAGTCGTAGGTCTGCCACACCATCGAGGGGAAGGCAGGATGACTCATCCAGATGATGAGCCCCGAGCGCGTCAGGTTGTTCGACTCGAACATGGCCCGGTAGCCCTCGTAGTTGACCCATTGTGCCCATTGGGTGAAGGTCTTGGCATCGTCGGGCCAACCGAACATATTCTTCACAAGCTCGTTGAACGTCTCACCGCGCTGCGCCCCTTTCATCGTGAAGTCGTGCTGCCCCCAGAAGTTGTTCTGTGGCCACAGGTGCTCAGGGCGCAGGGTTCGGCATAGACTCTCGTAGTTCATCACGTTGGGCATGCCTCGCTCGGTGTGCAGCTTCGCCATCGGCCGCCGGAAATATTCCTTTATGGGCAACGCGTTGTAAGGACCATGCCCCCCTACCCCATCGTCGGCCGAGCTGGGAATATACACCATGTCGGGATGGCTGTCGCCGACCAGCTGGCGGAGCTGTTCGTTGAGCGTCGCGGGTGGATAGCCTTCGTTGCGCCCACAGTAGAGCGCGATGCAGGGATGTCGGCGAATCCTCTTGAGATAGTCGGTGGCGTTGCGCATGAACATCAGTTCGTCATCGGGATCGGGGCCATCGGAGGGATTGGCCAACCAGAAGTCTTGCCACACCATGATGCCGTTGCGGTCGCAGGCTTCGTAGAACTCATCGTCGCCTGTCTGCCCCACCCAGTTGCGTATCATCGTGAAGTTCATCTGCCGATGATAGTCGACGGCGATGTCGTATTCGCGGCCGCGGTAGCTCAGATTGTGTTCCGAGAAGCCCCAGTTGCCGCCGAGCGGAACGAAACGCCGCCCGTTGATGTAGAGTTTCAGGGCCGTCAGCGTGTCGCTATAGGTGACTTGACGGATGCCGGCTCTATATTCGAGGCGCTCTGTTTCGAGGTGAGAGGTTAGAGGTGATTTCATAGCCTGCCTTATATAAATAAGGTATACCATAGCCGTTGGGCCACCAGAGGTGCATCTGCCGGTTTTTCAGCTGGGGAAAGTCATCGGGCGAGAAGGCTACCTCGCGCTCTTCGTAGGGCTGCAACGCTACGGGCCTTTCAAACTGTATGTCGCCTATCCATCCGCGAAGCCCTATTTGCTGTAGGGAGTCAGTATGATTCCTGACAACGACAGTGGGTGTCATCGTTGCCGTACCGTCTGCACCCTTGACATCCTCTACCTTCGACAGGAGGAGAGGGTCGCCAATCGAGACGCCATCGTTGGCCGACAGGTAGACATCGTTCCAGATGCCCATGTTACGGCCGCGGACGGTAGAAATCCAGTCCCACCCGACAGAGGCATGGAAGGTGGGATTGTCTGCTCCGATGATGCCGCCGTTGAAGCCCGTGTTGAGTGAGGTCTTCTCTTTCACCCCGCCATAATTCTGGTTGTTGACAATGCGCACAGCCAGCACGTTGTTGCCCGCCTTGAGCCATCGTGTGGCATCGAACAGCCCCCGATGGAAGGCTCCCTCGATACGACCCAAGCAATGTCCGTTGAGCCACACATCGGCCTTCCAGTTGATGCCGTCGAAATGGAGCATGACGTGGCGCCGCGAGAGCAGCTCGTCGGGCACCTGGAAGGTAGTACGATAAATGAACGGCTGACGGAAGAACGACTCGGAGATCATCATCAGGTCGTCGTCGTAGTTGGGATCGGGGATGGCCTCGACGTTGAGATAGCTCGTCAGGACCGTTGCCGGCACGGTGGCCACGATGCCTCCGAAAGAACGACCCTCGCTGGTGTCTTCCTGCGAGAGCTGCTCCATCAGTCCACCGTAGTTGGTCCACTCGTGGCGCAGTCGCCATGCACCTCCGTTGAGCGAGTAGGTGCCGTCTGCTCGCCAGCCCTCGACAGGATGCTCCTGAGCGACAAGTCCACCGCGTCCCCACACCTCGAGCTCGCTCAGCGCATAGCGTTGTAGGCAGTTGTCGGCGGTGGCCCTCACGCGGACATAGCGTCCATAGACGGGTTGCGGCAGGTTGACGACGGCCGTCTTTTCCAGACAGAGACAGCGTCGGTCGGCCTGATGTGCCGCAAGGGTAGTATCGTTCAGGCTGCTGATGGTCGTCCAGTCCTGATTGTCGTCGGACAGTTCCACCTGCCATTGCGCTGGAGCCATGAGCCAGAAGGCTTTCAGCTGGCTGATCTCGGAGCGTCGGCCTAAATCGACCGTCACCCATTGTTCCCCACCGCCATCGCTCATCCAAGCCGAGCAGAACTGCGACGACGGCATCAAGTCGACGCGTTGGCCACGATAGAAGGCACGCACCTCCGTAATCGACCACAGAGCGGCTCCCTCCATGTCGAAATGGAGGAGGAGATCGTCGACGGTCCCCACAGTCTGCTGATTCAAGCGGCAGCCTATCGCGAGGCGACGCACTGCCATCGGTGTCGACTCCGTCTGCTTGTTCGGGTCGGAGTGCACCCGATAGGGCAGCAGCTCGCCGGGAAGGTCGTTACCTTCCTCGACGAAGAGGCAGTGCCGGTCGTCGTCGTCAGAAATTCGTATGCGATAGCCGCCGATGGCCTTGCTGTCGTCGTAGACCACTTGTGCCGAGATGTTGATACTGTCGAACAAGGTGGTGTGGTTCCACAGGAAATGAATCCACGGATGAGGTCCGCTGAGCGAGTTGCGCGAGTATTCGTTGCCGTCGATGCAGCTTTCGCGGTCGTACTTCGGAAGGGGGCCTTCGGATGTTTCCACCCACCAGAAGCCCAGCTTCGAGGTGGTATAGCCGTCGGTGACGAGCTGCGCCGTCAGGTTGTAGTCGTGGCTCGACGAGTGCCAGGCACGTCGGTTGAGGGCGAGGTTGCGGAAGGTGGTATCGCCAACGAGCGTCGGGGCGAAACATTCAGCGGGGTTTCCGGGATAGATGCCTATGCCACGCGAAGGGTCTTCATCGGCACGAGCTGAAGAAGACAGGGCAAGCAGTATAGCGAGAAGGAAGACTTTCAGCATATCGTATTGTTGTTTTAGCGATGCAAAGATAATGATTTTCCGCGAAACGACACGCACTGCAGGGAGAAAAGTTTGTTTTTTCGGTGATGAAACGAAACAACCCCTACTCGTTTTTTATGATAGAAACGAAACACCCCGACTCACGCCGGGGCTGTTTCTTTTCATTTCAGAATGTTAAAGTACAATTAGTTAATATATAGCACTTTGTTTCTTGGAATCTTTATTAAGGCATGCAAAGGTAAAAAGAACTGACGACATACTTCCAATTGGAAGTAATTATTTGACAAAAAATCAACGTAAACGTTTACATTTGTGCCATTTTCTTTCAAATTGAAAGTTAGAAGCGTCAGAAAGACATTTTCACGCCTCCTTCTTTTACTGCATCACCTTGCGACCGGACATCACGACGACGCCACGATACGAACTGTCAACCCGCTGCCCATTGAGGTTGTAGACGGGAGAGGTGGGAGTGGTGGTGGGAGTGGCGTGATGGATGCCTGTGGTGGTTCCACCTACAACCGACGGAAGACCGAAGCCGCCCATCGCATTGGCGGCTTTGATGCTCAAGATGTCACCCTCATCGGTTGCCAATTCACACTCCGTGGCATCGACTACCAAAGCCTCGAATACGTCGTTGCGGAAGATGGCGTATGCCGTGGCTCCCTCTACGGGTTCCCAACTGAGCTTGCCGTCGGCAAGAGTGGCCACGGGCGCGTCGAGCAGAACGGTGAGCAAAGAGGGCTGCCAGTCGGCGAACACCTTGTCAAGAGCGAAAGCCGATGCCTCTTCGTCGGAGAGTATCGTCTGCTGCTCGTTGACAACATCGCCATGACTGAAGCTGACGATGTTGGAGGTAGGCGACACCACGTTGCCCTCGCTGTCGACGCTGCGATATTCGTTGAAGTCATCAGCCACCACGTTCATGCCCTTCACCGTGAAGCGCGACGCGATAATCTCGTCGGGCTGCAGCATGATGGTATTGAGATAGGTGAGTTTCGGTTTATAGTCCCATGCTCGGCCAAGGTTGAAATCCTTCGCACGGTTGTCGATGGTGCAGCCGTTCATGACATAGCCCGATTGCACATTGGCGGCCGTATTGGGAGCAGCGATGGTAGCACTGCCATTCTTCGGCTGGGTTGCCGAACGGCTCTCGCAGACGAAGGTGACACCGTTGAAGTAGACATCGCCGCTGCCGCAGAGGAAGTCGACGCAGCCGTGAATCTCACCGCCCTCGAAATAGAACTGGTGGTCGCTGTTGCTGTAATAGGTGTCCTGATACGACAGCAGACGCACGTTCTTGCAGATGGTGCGACTGCTGTTGCGCTCCCAGAGCGCCACGGCAACGCCTTTCCCGCCGGCGTTGTAATAGTCGAAGTCGTTCTGCAGGGTGAGGTCCTGCAGGTAGAGCTGCGTGCCCATATTGCGCAGGGTGGCATTGCTCTGGATTCCCTCGATGGTGGGCGTGTTCTTGATGACAACCCCGTCGCGGCTCTCTCCGACGATGGAGATGTTATGCCCAGAGACGGTGGTCAGCACGGCACCGCCCAAGTCGTAGAGACCATTGGGCAGGAAGATGAACGACCGCTGGGCATCGGTAGCGCTGTTCTTCGCGTTAACGATGTCGAGCGTGCTGAGCAGGCTCGAAACGTCGCCAGCCTTCACCTCGTACCAGTTGCCCTGCTGCACGAAGGGCGGTTCGCCCAGGTTCATGATGGTCAGTTGGTGGAGATACGACGTACCGCCGAAATTGACCGTCAGCACGGCTGCCTCGCCGTCGTAGTCGAATATCTGCTGCTGGCCGTCGGTTGCTGCTTTGTCGTTCTCGATGGTGGCCATGAGGTTGCCGTCGGCATCGGTCAGCGTGATGGCATTGCCCTTCGAATAGGCACAGAGCGAGAGGATGATCTGCGCCTTGCCGCCTACGAGCAGTTCTATCTTGTCACCGCTGACAAAGTCCCATCCGTGGGTGGTATCGTGGAACTTCCCGTTGCCGATGGGGTTGAAAGCCTCGTGATCGTCAGCATAGAAATAGGGGTCCTTCAGGTTGAACGTATAGCGCGCCGTGGGGTTCATCGTCTCGATATCGGTGGCCACGGCAAAAAGGTCCATATCGCCGACGACGACTTCGTCGACCGTCAGCTTACGCCCACCTTCTGCCGAGACGAACCATCCGCGCACCTTCTGCCCGTTGGCCGCCAAGGCATCGGCATAGTCGAAAGCGAACGTACCGATGGAGGCATCCTTCTCCACCTGTTGCGTGCCCATCTCCGAACCGTCCGTATTATAATAGGTAAGGGTATAGTCGGGTTTGAAGGTGAATGTGGCGACATAGAGGACGGTCGTTTCGTCGGCTGTGACAGGTATCGTCACCACCATGTCGTCGCCGGCAGGAGTGTAGGTAATGTCGCCCACCTGGCCATAGGCCGCCGTGACATTGGTCAGCGGATTGTCCTCGCCCACCATCGGCACCGTCTTGCTCAGTTCGATGGTTGTCTGGTAGTTGCCTTCATCGTCTTGCGTGAAGATGTCACCAGCTGTGTAGGTCACGCCATTGGCAGTGAACTGATCCAGCGACGGCTCGCCGCTGAGGTCTACCAGTCCGTAGATCTTCATGTCGACCATATAGGCGTTCTGTTCGAGGTTGAAGTTGGTGAAGCGCAGCTGAACGTTCGTGCGGTTCACCTCCAACGTATGCGTCTCGCCGCTTTGTGTGGCGATGGACTGGTTGAAGAGTGTCACCCAGTCGTCATCGCCGTCGCCTTTCACGGCAACGACCCATCCACGAGAGCCACCGGTGGCAGCCTGCGTGAACTCGAATTTCGTGACGGAGGCTAATGGTGATGTCACCACCGAAGGCTCTGCCGCGCTGTATTCGCCCGGATATTTGGCCGACTGCATGTAGCCCGTATAGGCAGAAAATTTCGACTGGTTGCCAGCAGGATCGGCTCCCACACCGTTCAGGGTGAAGGTGAGCGTCTCCTTGCTATACTTCGTCTTGACCTCCACCACCTCGTCGGTGGCTTTCTTGCGGTCGATGGTAGGCCAGTCGGTAAAGTCGGTGGCATAGAGTTGCTTTTCTTGTGGCTCCCCCTCCACCTGTTGCTGCATTCCGGCATAGGCCGCTCCTGCTGCCATCAGCAGCATGAGCAATAGTGATGTAAACTTGCTGTTCATGATTGTACAGGTATTGATGTTGGTGCAAAAATAGCAAAAAACGATAGAATCGACGCACGACAGAGAAAAAAAAGAAGAAATATCAACGTAAAGGTTGTCGTATCAGGATAGCCTCTCCTTTTCAAATAAAAAGGCAAAAAAAGCAAAAAGTTACGAAAAAGATGCAGTTTTTCTAAAGAATGTTTGGTCGTTTCAAATAAAACCTCTACTTTTGTGCCGCATCTTTGACACAATGTCAATCTATCGTATTTACTAACAATTAACATATTTGTTTAACTCATTAAAAAACATACCATGAACGTAGAGAAAATCATGCAGGCTCTGGAGCAGAAGCATCCGGGCGAAGCAGAGTTCTTACAGGCAGTAAGAGAAGTGTTGAACTCAATCAAGGACGTTTACAACGAGCATCCCGAGTTTGAGAAGGCTAAGATTGTGGAGCGCATCGTAGAGCCGGAGCGCATCACTACTTTCCGTGTGCCTTGGGTGGACGACAAAGGCGAAGTGCAGGTGAACATCGGTTATCGCGTGCAGTTCAACAGCGCCATTGGCCCGTACAAAGGTGGTCTCCGCTTCCATCCGTCAGTGAACCTCTCCATCCTGAAGTTCCTCGGCTTTGAGCAGACATTCAAGAACGCTCTGACAACGCTCCCGATGGGTGGTGGTAAGGGTGGTTCCGACTTCGCTCCCCGCGGTAAGAGTGATGCTGAAATCATGCGTTTCTGCCAGGCTTTCATGACAGAACTGTACAAGGTGATTGGTCCGGACATGGACGTTCCCGCTGGTGACATCGGCGTTGGTGGCCGCGAGATTGGCTACCTCTTCGGAATGTACAAGCGTCTGACCAGCCAGTTCCACGGTGCTACTCTGACCGGTAAGGGTCTGGAGTGGGGTGGATCGATCCTCCGTCCCGAGGCAACAGGCTTCGGCGCTCTCTATTTTGTTGACCACATGCTCAAGAGCCATGGCCTCGACATCAAGGGCAAGACCGTTGCCATCTCTGGTTTCGGTAACGTCGCTTGGGGTGCTGCCAAGAAGGCTACCGAGCTGGGTGCTAAGGTTATCACTATCTCTGGTCCCGACGGTTACATCCTCGACGAGGCTGGCCTCAACGAAGAGAAGATCGCTTACATGCTCGAGCTCCGCGCCAGCGGCAACGACATCGCTGCTCCCTATGCAGAGAAGTTCGCAGGTGCCAAGTTCTTCGCAGGCAAGAAGCCTTGGGAAGCTAAGGCCGACATCTATCTCCCCTGCGCCACTCAGAACGAGCTCAACGGCAACGACGCCGACGCTATCCTGGCCAACAAGCCTATCTGCGTAGCTGAGGTTTCGAACATGGGTTGCACAGCCGAGGCTGTCGACAAGTTCATCGAGGCTAAGCAGCTCTTCGCTCCTGGCAAGGCTGTCAACGCTGGTGGTGTTGCTACCTCTGGTCTGGAGATGACTCAGAACTCTATCCGCCTGGCTTGGACAGCCGAGGAGGTAGACCAGAAGCTGCACCAGATCATGGCCGGCATTCACGAGCAGTGCGTGAAGTACGGTCAGGAAGATGGCTACACCAACTACGTGAAGGGCGCCAACATCGCCGGCTTCATGAAGGTGGCTAACGCCATGCTGGCTCAGGGTATCGTATAACACATGATTCGACAACGGTTTATCGTTTTAATAACCGCACTTTTAAGCCTTACCGCTCTCCACGCTCAGGAGAGGGGTAAGGCTTCTTACTATTCTAACAGCCTGCATGGCAGGCGTATGTCGAGCGGCGTGAAGTATCATCGCGACAGCATGTTCTGTGCTCACAAACGCTACGAGCTGGGGCAGCTGCTGCAGGTGACGAACGTCAGCAACGGCAAGAGCGTCATCGTCAAGGTGGCCGACCGAGGTCCGCATGCCCGCGGGCGTATCATCGACCTGTCGTATGCTGCAGCAAAGGCCATCGGCATCATCTCGGCCGGTGTGGCGATGGTAGAGGTGCGCCCAGTAAAGAGCAACATCACCGTTCCCTATAAAGACGACTCGAAGCAGGAGCTGCCGGAACTCGACTTCGAGCTTTCTTCCGACTTGTCACCCGCCGACTACGAACCGGCGTGGAAACGCTCCACGGAAGAAAATCCCATCGTTCCGGATATCAGCAAGACAAAAGAAAAGGCGGAACACGTTGCCGTGCCCGCCGATATCCGTTCTACTTCCTCAAAGAAAGCCAGCACGCGCCATTAGCCGGCTATTTCCTTGGCTGGGGGAGTTTGAACATTTCTCCCAGTTCAAAGTCAAAGCTGTCAGGTTTGAAGTTGACACAGCCACTCCAAGGATAGAAGGTCATCTCACCAATATAGACACGGTTGTCGAAACAATAGAAATCCACCCTTACAAACGGAAAATCTTTCGACAGAACACTTGCAATCTCCAACATTTTGTTCAGACCGCTTGGTTTTTTCACGGGATAATCACTCATCGGACAATCACTTTCCACATGCAGTGGGTTCCAGTTAATATCGTAGAAGTTGCGACTGTGGTTTGAGCTACGACCCATATCAACCCAGACGATACGGGGTACGCCATTGAAACACATCACCTTGTAGTCGTTTAGGCATTCTTTTTGACTGCTGTCATGCGCCATAAGCAGCTCCTCCACCATGATTTTCGGCTTTACATGGACAAAAGCCCACTCCCTTCCGAACACAACAGGAGAAGAGGAATGCCATTCATTGAATGTCGTGTAGATTTCAGCTTTGTCCATTTTCGACTTGTCGCGCACTATTACATTGTTCCCATAACCGTTGTTGCACTTAATGATGAAAGCCTCGGGAAGCGTATCGAAATCGATTTCCTCGATGCTTTCCCCGACCTGTAATGTCTTGGGCAGGTAGTCCTCGAATCCTTTTTCCTTCAGATACGCCTTTTCCAAATGTTTGTCCACACATTGCGTCATTATGGGGTCATGGTAGTTCAGCTTATACCAATTCACTTTCTCTGTGAACCTTTTCGGATCTTTCAGGTTTGGCCAACGCCCTACCAGCACGCGATACTGCAACGCCACGACCCATTTGTCAGGAAGAATCCAAATGGTCTTTTCCAGAAAACGTCTGAACGTCTTGTTCTTTCTTATTTGCATCATTATCTTTATAGGGTGATTGTTCTATGAGTTGCTTCTAATAGTATGCGATTCCATATCCCTATTCCCAATATAATGTAGGATGGGGGGCAGTCATAACATTCACACAATTTGTCCTAATGCATTCACCCATTGGCTATTACCTTTACCTGTAATAGCCCCTATTCGTTTCTCTGCGTGGTGACGCGCAGCTCTTTCACTTCGCTCTGGCGGTCGTTGCCGAAGAGGGTGGACAGGTGGAAGAGCAGCTCGCCGGCTTTCAGTCGCTTCGTAGCCATGACCGAAGCGGTGTACTTGATGCCTGAACCCGGAGCGATGCTCTCCACCTCGATGCCCGGCGACACCATCACGTAGCGGTTGCCAGTAGTCTCGACGACCATCGGGCGCACGTCGCGTATGTTGTGGCGCGAGCGGTTGCGAATCTCGAAGGTGATCTTCGCCGTCTCGCCTGCCTGCAGGATGCCGTCGCCGTTGTTGTCGATGAAGCGGATGTTCGAGATCTGCAGCGCATCGCGGTTGACATTCATGTCCGTCAGGTCGTTGACATGAATGGTCGCCTCGTCGTTGCTACGCGCCTTCAGCTCGTCCATACGGATGCTCTCGCCCACGACAGGCTGCTCACTGCCGGCATCCAGACGCGTTGCAGGAGCCTCCATGCCTTCCAGCGTGATACGGTCGTCGCCGCTGTTCTGCGGGTCGAAATAGCCGCCATCGTTGCTTGAGCCGTTCTCGTACCTCGTACCTCGCACCTCATACCCCCGATTGTCATCGCACCTCGTACCTCGCACCTCATACCCCCGATTGTCAGTGTCGTAGCGTGCGCGCTCCTTCTGTTCGATGCGCTCATGGTAGCGCTCAAGTTTCTCCTTTGTGGCTTTCTCCTTGGCATTGCCGATGGCACCGCCGACGACAGCACCGCCGGCCATACCGATGATGGTGCCCCAGTCGCTACCACGCGGACCGTCGCTGATGCCGCCGATGGCCGAACCGAGGATAGAGCCGAACCATGCGCCGTTATAGGCGCCCGACTCTGTCGTGCCGCAGCTGTTCAACATCACAGCGCTGCACATCATTGCTATCATTACTTTCTTCATATCCTTTCTGCTTTTTATTTGTGATTTGTTCTGATTTTGGTGCAAAGTTACGGAAAAAGATTCACACCGCCATAGTTTTTTCCCTAAATTGTGTTAGGGATTTTCCTACGCAGTAATCATACGCAGATATGCCAATCAACAGATAAAGTTATATTTTCTGGCATCTACAGCAGAAAAATCGGTAATCTGCAACTTCTTGCAACACATTCCTGCCAAATCCTTCGCCAAAGTCGATAAAATTCACTAAATTTGCAGCGCACAAGTAGGAGGCGACGTGTCTCACGTCGCAACAATCTGCTGGATAACGACGTGAGACACGTCGCCTCCTACTGCAAAGCGGGGTAATAACCATTAGTTATATAGAAGAAAGAACAGCCTAAAACTGATGTCTGAACTTCTGAATCTCCTGAACTCCTGAACTACAAAAAAGTTGAGTAAATGCGAAACTTTAATGACACTAACCTTTCTTAGATGTCATTTTCTTATACAACTTAAACAGCTCTGCTACACATTGGCTTTCCGTAAAGTTGGACTTCACAGGGAAACCGTAAGCATGCATCACAGCACGGTCGTTCTCCTGATGAGCCTTGCGAAGCTCCACGGGCATCGTCAGCTCATCGTAAAGGTCTGCCAATGACGAATCGGGGTATTTGGCACGGGCATCGAGAATGGCTTGTGCAGTCTGCTCTATCTTTGTTTTCTGATCTTCTGTTGGATTTGGCCAGGGGAAGTTGTTGTAAACTATCGTATTTGAATAACTATAACGCATTTCGAGTCTACCGCAAACCGCTCTCATCCATGCCATGTGAACGTTACTTGTCATGACCCCCAGCGTATATAGGCTGGCATCAGGAAGCATAAACAACTTATCGCCAGGTATAATATCCTTTGACAGAAATTCCATTGGCACATAACGACGGTTTTCTGAGGACACTTTGGGGATGGCGACATAGTCAGAAGTACATTCCCTCACTTCATCAAAGAGCATAGGTGTGTCAGCTTTCTTCTGTGTTGCTGCTTTAGGACTTGCCAAACGGTATTGCCGCACTTTATTTATTCTTTCAACAACCCTACCACACTGTCGTATATCAGCAGGAGAAGCCCCAACCATCCACAAGCAATAACGTGTTTTCCGCTGAATGAAGTCTTTACCCATCATGTAGGGACGTATAAACTTTTCTGCAAGCGGATTCTCATGCAGAAGCTCGGCCCGTTCCTCATCAGTCAGAATAAGGAAACCTCCTTCTGTAGGCTTTCCGCCATTCAGCATTTGAGGAACATCACATATAGGCTTCTGTTTTGCTTTGATAAATATGTCAGGAGCATCTAAAAGATAGTAATTAATATGATCGACGTAATTCTTACGTTCTCCATCGTATATGCATTTATGCTTTTCTCTTCCTGCTGAGAATCCTATTATCACACAATGAACATGAGCTTTTAGCGAGGCTTCAGAATCCCACCTGAATGTGCGATGGGCAAAATCTATATGTATATTGAACAGCTCTGACAATGGTTCCCAAATGGAAGCAACCTGTTCTCCTTGCGTAATACTATTAGTAGAGACGAAGGCTGCACGGGTTTTGGTGTTGTGAACCAGTTGTGCTGCTTTGTAATACCATCCTGCAACATAATCAATTTTTCCCGCTGTTTTATATGGTTTACCTTTACTATCAACAAATACACTTAGTATATCCTCCTTTTGCTCTTTGCTCTGGAGAGAGTAACCCACAAACGGCGGATTGCCAATAATGTAATCATAGGAGGCGACGTGTCTCACGTCGCAACACCCTGCATTGTCTTTTGCGTCGTAGGAGGCGACGTGTCTCACGTCGCAACACCCTGCATTGTCTTTTGCGTCGTAGGAGGCGACGT
>JAGBLC010000216.1 GCA_017635615.1 Prevotella sp. | reverse complement strand
TGCCACCTATGCGCTGTTGCGACGCTGGGAAGCGTCGCCTCCTACGTTGCCACCTATGCGCTGTTGCGACGCTGGGAAGCGTCGCCTCCTACGTTGCCACCTATGCGCTGTTGCGACGCTGGGAAGCGTCGCCTCCTACGTTGCCACTTATGTGCTGTTGCGACGCTGGGAAGCGTCGCCTCCTACGTTGCCACTTATGTGCTGTTGCGACGCTGGGATGCGTCGCCTCCTACAAATGCTACTGATGCGCTGTTGCGGGCGAAAACGCTGTTCCGCCCCTACGATGGTGCTAATGTAGGAGGTCACGCCCGTGGTGCTCCCGCTGATCATCAAGGGAATGCTCGACCACAGTCCTGAGCTGAAGGGCTACCAACTGGGAGACTTCCTCTCGCAGCAGTTCCTCGACACCGGCATCATCGACTGGATCAACAGCAAGGACTACTCTACCGAAGATATTGAGAAAAAACTGGTGGAGCAGGTGGAAAACGGACTGACAGCCAACGGCCGCACCTACACCCCGGAGCAGATGGCTGAGATGTTCGAGGTGAAGACCGTCAGCACCTCCTGGGGAACGGCAAAGGCTGCCTGGGGCAAGGCCGAGAAGCTGTTCACCCCCCAAGCCATAGCCTACTTCGGCAATGCCGACAACTTCAAGTCGGTGCCGGCACAGAGCACAGATGCCTGCACGGCCCTGCACCGCGCCATGGCCCAGAACTCCATCACCACCGGCTGGCAACCCAAGCACCGCATCGCGTTCCTCCATTCGAAGGCTGACACGGTGGTGCCCTACTCCAACTATCTGTCGTTCCGCGATGCCCATGCCGCCGATGAGGGCAAGCTGTTCAAGGTATGGGACGACACGTTCTCTACAGCCGATCATGTTGACGGTGGTTTCGCCTTCTTCGTCAACATAGGAATGATGCACAGCCTGGCACGGCAATTCCAGTGGCTGACGGAATAGCCATCGCCCCTTTTCAGATGCTCCAATATAACCCCGGAAAACTCAAACGATTGCGTGGATTATAATGCACAAAAAGCGGATTTTTTCAATAATATTCGTAATTTTGCACAAAATTTTTCTACTGACAAACGAACAATGAAAACAATTCGCTTATTTACGCTGTGCCTTTTGGCTTGTGCATTGCAGGCCATGGCCGACAACAAACCGACTGTGACCATTGCTGGTGAACCCGTCGAGGGAAGTCTCGTCAGAATCACTTTCGAGGCTGACAATGCCATCCTGGAGTTTAGCGATGCCGGTGTCGTTGAGACCGACATGGCCGATGTGAACATCAGCTTCGCCTACGAAGCCGATCCTATCCCTACTGGTGTGACGAATGAAAATCTAAGAATGAAGGATGAAGAATGGCAAGGTGCCCTCTACGACCTGCAGGGACGACTGGTATGTCGAGGGTACGAGGGTACGAAGGTACGGGGGTACGAGATTAGTAATAAAGTGCATGACAGTAATCTCGCACCTTCGCACCCACGCACCTCCGCACCCTCGATACGCAAGGGCATCTACATTCAGAACGGACGTAAAATCATTATCAAATAAGGAGGCACGGATATGAAGAAGATAGCATTGGCATGTATCTTGATGATGACCTGCATCGCATTGCAGGCTCAGACGAAGTGGGACTTCACCACAACGAGCGAGAGCGACGTGGCTCACCTCGCTGCCGACACCGACAACTGGAGCTATACGGCCGACAAAGACCGATATGAGAGCAAGAAAGCCATCGAGGGAGCCATCAAGGCTGAAGGCGTCGAGCTGGACCTGGCAAAGGGACTCTCTATCTCGGGTGCCGACGCGAAGAAAATCAGGATTGACGTCAACAAGCGTCTGCAGCTGGCAGGAAAGAATATCTCGGTCATCATCCCCGGACTGAAGAAAGGACAGGTGGTGACGGTGGTCTGTGCCTCGACGGGCGAGAACGCGACGACCTTCGACAAACTGACCAACCTCACTGGCGCAGAAGGCTTCACGGCAGCCAACAGCGCAACGACACAGGAAGGCAAGGCGACGGTGTCGGCCGACGGCGACGTGAGCTTTGCTTCGTCGCAGGGTTCGATGAACATCTTCTCTATCACCGTCTCTGAAGCCACAGAACAGGGTGGGGAAGAGGAACAGCCGCAAAGCGACCTGCACAACGTGGCAAAGAACCTGGCAAAGAACCAGGCGGTGCTCATTACCAATGATGGTGATGCGCTTTACTATAACACAGACAATCTGCTGGACATTGCTTTCGATGAAGAAACAGGTACGCTCAACGTCGCTGACAAAGACGGACAATGGACCGACAGCTACACCAAGCAGATAGCACAACTGGCCTTCGCCAAGGCGACAGCCGTCGACCAGGAAGGTGAAGTGGAGAACGAAGAGGGCCGTGTGGTCATCACCGAAGCGAAGGGATGGATGGAAACAGCCTACGTGAAGTTTGAACCCTACGCCGATGCCGTGGCCTACAACGTCTATGTGCGCGGCGGACAGTATGTCGACTACACAAAGATTGATGCCCAGCTGGTGCGCAACTATGGCGACTATGGCCGTGCCGACGTGGTAGGACTGATGGCCGGAACGTATGACATCAAGGTGGTGCCCCTCATGGCAGCAACTGCCGAGGAAGGGGCAACCCCTGAGACGACGGAGAACGAGGCGGCTGCCAACGAGGCTAAGAACATCAGCGTCGTCAACTACAGTCGTGTCGGTTTTGCCCATAAGAACCTCAGCGGTGTGGGAGCCTACAACGACGACGGCACGCTGAAGGAAGGAGCCGAGGTGATCTACGTCACGGCCAAGACGGCCAAGACCGTGCAGGCACAGCTCTCGTCGGGAACATTCACGGGCCTGCAGACCATCGTTGATGCCTACGAGAACAAGGTGCAGGTGACAACACCGCTGGCCATCCGCTTCGTCGGAACGGTGAGCGATGCCGACATGGACGAGTTGCAGAGCTCGGAGATTGGCCTTGAGATAAAAGGCAACAAGGCCGACTGGCCCATGAACATCACCTTCGAGGGCATCGGCGACGATGCCGTCATCCGGGGCTTCGGATTCCTCATCCGCAATTGCAAGAGCTTAGAGGTGCGTAACCTGGGCTTCCTGCGCTATAAGGACGACGGTGTATCGCTCGACACGGACAACGCGAACATCTGGATTCACCACAACGATATGTTCTACGGCAAGAAGGGGTCGGGCGACAAGGCCAAGGGCGACGGAGCCATCGACGCTAAGGCTGATTCGAAATATGTCACCATCTCGGCCAACCACTTCTGGGACACAGGCAAGAGTTCGATGTGCGGCATGAAGAGTGAGTCGGGACCCAACTTCATCAGCTACGACCACAACTGGTTCGACCACAGCGACTCACGCCATGCCCGCGTGCGGACAATGTCGGTACACATCTGGAACAACTACTTCGACGGCTGCGCCAAATACGGCGTGGGAGCCACTACGGGATCGAGCGTCTTCGTTGAGAACAACTATTTCCGCCATACCAAAGACCCCGTCATGATCTCGCTGCAGGGCACCGATGCCAAGGGCGACGGCACCTTCTCGGGCGAGGACGGCGGAATGGTGAAGGCTTTCGGCAACCTCATCACGGAGAAGGGCAAGTCGAGCAACTTCACCCCCATCACCTACGCCGACAACCCGACATCGTTCGACTACTACGAGGCATCGTCGCGCGACGAACAGGTGCCTTCGACGGTGGTATCGCTCATAGGCGGAAACAAGTATAACAACTTCGACACCGACCCGCAGCTGATGTACCCCTATAGCGTCGATGAGGCTTACGACGTGCCGGCATTGGTCATGGGATGGACGGGAGCAGGACGCATCGGTCACGGCGACTTGCAGTGGACGTTCAACAACGCTGCCGACGATGAGGACTTCGAGATTAACAACGCTTTGGCAGCCGCCATCGATGGCTACCAGTCGAAGTTCGTAGGTTTCTTCGGCGAGGAGACAACGACACCCGACAATCCGGACAACCCTGATAATCCCGACAATCCGGACAACCCCGATCCGCAGGGTGGCGTTATTTCCGCCAGCACCAACTGCCACTTCACGGGCATGCAATGCTCTAACCCCTCGTTCACCATCTCGGGCAACTATTCCAACAGCAAAGGTTCCATCACCATCGGTGGTGTCACCTACAGCGAATGCCTGAAGATGGAGAAAGACACCAGCGTGAAGTTTGAGACCTCCGTGCCGATGCAGATGACGCTCTATTTCGGTCCGTCGGAGCAGGCAAGCATCAAGGTGGACGGCACGGCTTATTCTGATTCGGCCAACAAGATAACCATCGACATAGAAGCTGGAACACACGAACTGACGAAGAACAAGTCGGTCAACCTCTTCTACATCGACTTGGTGGCGCAGGAGAATTGATAATTGACAATTGATAATTGATAATTGATAATTGAGAATATCGAAGCCTCGAAAAGGGGCTTCGATGTTTTTTTGTTATTTTTTTTGAGGATTTTGTTTGCGTTTCAAAATAAAACCATTATCTTTGCAAAACAATTCACATATTATTCATCTATTACTCAAAACAATTAAACAAACTCGAGACATGCAAAACACGAATCAAACACGTAGCCAGCAACTCATGGAGCTGGAGGAGAAGTATGGTGCGCACAACTATCATCCGCTGCCAGTAGTACTGAACAAAGGTAAGGGCATCTATGTCTGGGATGTTGAGGGAAAGAAGTATTTCGACTTCCTCTCGTCTTATTCTGCCGTCAACCAGGGTCACTGCCACCCGCGCATCGTCAAGGCCTTGAAGGACCAGGCCGACCAGCTCTGCCTCACCTCGCGCGCTTTCTACAGCGAGCCGTTCTGCGAGTATGAGAAGTTCATGCACGACTTCTTCGGCTACGACCGCGTGCTGCCCATGAACACCGGTGCCGAGGGTGTGGAGACAGCCCTGAAGCTGGCTCGCCGCTGGGGTGCCGTGAAGAAGGGTATTCCTAACGACAAGATCAAGATTATCTGCTGCGAAGGCAACTTCCACGGACGTACCGTGACGGTCATCACGATGAGCAACGACCCCTCGTCGTTCGAGAACTACGGACCGCTCACACCGGGCTTCATCCGCATTCCCTATAACGACGTGAAGGCCCTCGAAGAGGCACTCAACCAATATGGCGACGAGGTGTGCGGCTTTATTGCCGAACCTATCCAAGGCGAGGCTGGCGTCTTCGTACCCGACGACGGCTATCTGAAGCAGTGCTACGACCTCTGCAAGAAGCACAACGTGCTGTTCATCGCAGACGAGGTGCAGACGGGTATCGCCCGTACGGGTAAGATGCTCTGCCACCAGCACGACGGCATTCGTGCCGACATCGTCATCCTCGGCAAGGCCCTGGGCGGCGGCGTGCTGCCCGTCTCGGCTTGTCTGGCCGATGACGACATTATGCTCAATATCAAGCCCGGCGAGCACGGTTCGACGTTCGGCGGATTCCCCCTCGCTGCCCGCGTGGCCATGGAAGCCCTGAAGGTGGTTGTCGACGAGCACCTCACGGAGAACGCTGAGAAGATGGGCCGGATCTTCCGCGAGGAGGTGATGAAGATCAACTCGCCCTTCATCGTACAGGTGCGTGGTCGAGGTCTGCTCAACGCCATCGTGACGAAGCCCATCGGCGACAAGACGGCGTGGGACATCTGCCTGAAGATGAAGGAGAACGGACTGCTGGCCAAGCCGACGCACGACGATATCATCCGCTTCGCTCCGCCGCTCTGCATCAACGAGGCCGAAATCAAGGAGGCTATCGCCATCATCAAGAAGACATTCGAGGAGATGAGCGCATAGCAGAACTCCTGCAGCAGCCTTTCAAGACAATAATCTGGGAGGGTGTACCCCGACGACAGGGGGGTACACCCTCTAAAAACCTTATAGCAAGAATGGAAAAGACAGTGACTTTAACCTGCCTCAACAACGGCACGGAGGTAGAGGTTCCCATCGGCATGACCCTGGAGGAGGCTTTCCCCCTGACAGGACTGAAGATGAAATATGGTCCTCTCAACGCGCGTGTAAATAATAAGGTAGAAGGGATGCACTATCGTATCTATCGACCGAAGACGGTGGAGTTTCTCGACATCACCTCGCCATCGGGCAACCGTGCCTATACACGCACGCTCTTCTTCATCCTCTGCAAGGCCCTCCACGAGCTCTACGACGAGCCGACCAACCTGCCCCCGCAGGGCGAGGCACCCGTTCCGGCAGCATGCAAGCGTGTGAGCGTCAGCATCGACATACCCGTGTCAAACGGCTATTATGTTGACGTGCAGATGGGGCGTCTCGTCACGCTCGACGACGTGGGGCTCATCCGCAAGCGTATGCAGCGCATCGTCAACAAGGCACTGCCCATCCATCGTTACGAAGCATCCACCGACGAGGTGGTCAACATGTTCCGACAGACGGGAGAACTCTCCAAGGTGAAGCTCTTCAGCAGTGCCGGAAGACTCAACACCATCTACTACGACATCGACGGCTATAAGGACTACTACTACGGTTCGCTGCTCACCAACACGCGGCAGGTGTACCTCTTCGGACTGGAGAAATACCACGACGGACTGCTGCTGCGCATCCCCTCGATGGAACATCCGTCGGAACTGGGCGAGATGACCCACCAGGACAAGATGTTCAGCATCTTCAAGGAGCACCACCGCTGGCAGGACATCCTGGGCATCAGAACCATCGGCGACCTGAACGAGGCCGTCGACCGTGGCGACAGCTCGCTCCTCATACAGGTGAGCGAGGCCCTGCAGGAGAAGAAGATAGCACAGATTGCCGAAGACATCGCCTCGCGCAAGGAGACACGTATCGTGCTGATTGCCGGACCGTCGTCGAGCGGAAAGACAACCACCTGCAAAAGGCTCAACGTGCAGCTGCTCACCAACGGCATCAAGCCCGTGGGCATCTCGCTCGACGACTACTTCGTCAATCGCGAGCAGACACCGCGCGACGCAAAGGGCGACTACGACTTCGAACATCTCCACTCGCTCAACCTCGACCTGCTCAACCAGCAGATGAACGCCCTGCTCAGAGGCGAAGAGGTGGAACTGCCGAAGTACAACTTCTATAAAGGCGAGAGCGAACGGAGTGGACGGAAGCTGCGGCTACAGCCTGGAGAGGTGCTCGTCGTGGAGGGCATCCACGCCCTCAATCCCGAACTGACGGCACATATCCCGCAGCAGCAGATCTATCGCATCTATGCCTCGGCGCTGACAACCATCCTCCTTGACAACCACAACTACATCCCGACAACCGACAACCGGCTGCTCCGACGCATCGTGCGCGACCATAAGTATCGTGGCGTCAGCGCACAGGAGACCATCCGCCGCTGGGCCAGCGTGCGTGCCGGAGAGAACCGCTGGATATTCCCCTTCCAGGAGAATGCCGACGCGATGTTCAACACAGCGATGATCTTCGAACTCGCCGTCCTGCGCGAGCAGGCTCTGCCACTGCTCGAAGAAGTGCCGGAGGAGGTGCAGGAATATGCCGAGGCTTACCGACTGCGCAAGTTCCTGCGCTACATTCGCCCTATCCCCAACAACGAGATACCGCCCACGTCGCTCCTCAGAGAGTTCCTCGGAGGCAGTTCGTTCAAATATTGAGAGCCTGCATATTTATAAAGGTATTTTGCGCGGCGAACAACTGGATAGGAATAATTTTTCTGCATTTAACTTTTTTTGTGTGCCTTTCCTGACGAAAAAAGCAGGATTCTGAGTATCTTTGCACGCGAATCTGCAAAAGCGGATTTTCCAAAAACAACTAAAGTATGCAGAACCGCAATTTAATTTCTATCACAGACCTGACAAAAGAGGAGATCATCAAGCTCCTACGTCGGGCAAAAGAGTTTGAGCAGAACCCCAACCAGCGTATCCTTGAAGGAAAGGTGGTGGGGTCGTTGTTTTTTGAACCCTCTACTCGCACTCGACTGAGCTTCGAGACGGCCGTCAACCGACTCGGGGGGCGCGTCATCGGATTCAGCGACGCTTCGACCAGCAGCCAGTCGAAAGGCGAGACCCTCAAAGACACCATCATGATGGTAAGCAACTATGCCGACCTCATCGTTATGCGTCATCCCTTGGAGGGTGCAGCACGCTACGCCAGCGAGGTGTCGAAGGTGCCTATCATCAATGCCGGCGACGGGTCGAACCAGCATCCCACGCAGACGATGCTCGACCTCTACACCATCTATCAGACACAGGGAACACTCGAGAACCTGACCATCACGATGGTGGGCGACCTGAAGTACGGCCGTACCGTCCACTCGCTGCTCGAAGCCATGCACTTCTTCAAGCCGCGCTTCAAGTTCGTAGCCTGCAACGAGCTGCGCATGCCGGAGCAATACAAGGCCTACTGCCGCAAGCTCGACATCGAATACGAAGAGACAACAGAGTTCAGCGAGCGCATCATCAACCAGACGGACATCCTCTACATGACACGCGTACAGCGCGAGCGCTTCAGCGACCTCATGGAATACGAGCGCGTGAAGAATGTCTACACCCTCACCGCTTCGATGCTCAAGGGCTGCAAGCCCAATATGCGCGTGCTGCATCCGCTGCCACGAGTCACTGAGATAGCTCAGGATGTCGACGATACACCGCAGGCCTACTATTTCGAGCAGGCTCGCAACGGTCTCTATGCCCGCCAGGCACTCATCTGCCGCGCCCTCGGTATCTAAGTAATATCGTTATAATCGTTATAATCGTTACAATCGTTATAATCGTTACAATTTTTTGATTTTTCAATGAAGAACAATAAGAAAGAAATGGCCGTGGCCGCTCTGTGCAACGGCATCGTGATAGACCATATTCCTTGCAACTCGCTGTTCAAGGTGGTCAACCTGTTGGGTCTCGATAAAATGCAGAACAGCGTTACTATCGGTAACAACCTCGACAGTGGCAGCATGAAGCGAAAAGGCATCATCAAGATTGCCGATGTCGACATACCCGAAGAGACACTCAACCGCATCGCCGTCATCGCTCCCAACGCCGTGGTGAACATCATCCACGACTATGAGGTGGTCAAGAAGCACAAGGTGGAGCTGGCAGAAGACCTCATCGACATCGTCAAGTGCAACAACCCCAAGTGCATCTCGAACAACGAGCCCATGCACACCCACTTCCATGTCGTCGACGCCGAGAAGCACATCCTGCGCTGCCACTATTGCGAGCGCATCGTCAACAGCGACGAAGTGGCACTCATTTGAATCGAGAATCCATAATCGTTACAAACGTCAAAATCGTCAAAATCGTTATAATCGTCAATATTGTTACAATCGTTACAATCGTTATAATCGTTAGAATTTATAAATATCTAAAATATTCACCTTAATAACAAACAAAAAACAATTATGCCAAGAAGTTTATCAGGAAGAAGTTTCTTGAAATTGCTCGACTTCTCCACAGAGGAAATCCAGTATTTGCTCGAACTCGCTAAGGACTTCAAACACCTCAAGCGCACAAACACACCGCACAAGTATCTCACAGGTAAGAACATCGTGCTGTTGTTCGAGAAAACGTCTACACGCACTCGCTGCTCGTTCGAAGTGGCTGGCAACGACCTCGGTATGGGTGTCACCTACCTCGATCCGGGTTCGTCGCAGATGGGTAAGAAAGAGTCGCTTGAAGACACTGCCAAGGTGCTCGGACGCATGTTCGACGGTATCGAATATCGCGGCTTCGACCAACAGATTGTCGAAGACCTCGCCAAGTATGCCGGTGTGCCCGTGTGGAACGGACTGACCACCGACTTCCATCCCACGCAGATGCTTGCCGACGTGCTGACCATCGAAGAGAACTTCGGCTACTACAAAGGCCTGAAGATGGTCTTCATGGGCGATGCACGCAACAACGTGGCCAACTCGCTCATGGTTGTCTCGGCCAAGCTCGGCATCAACTTCGTGGCCTGCGGACCGAAAGAGAACATGCCCGACGAGAAGCTCGTGGCTACCTGCCGTGAGATTGCCAAGGAGAATGGCTGCACCATTACGCTGACCGACAATGTCAAGGAAGGTACGAAGGACGCCGACGTCATCTATACCGACATCTGGGTGTCGATGGGTGAGGCTCCTGAGCTCTGGGAACAGCGCATCAAGCTGCTCAGCCCCTATCAGGTGAACGACGAGGTGATGGCCAATGCCAACGAGAATGCTATCTTCCTCCACTGTCTGCCTTCGTTCCACGACCTGGAGACAACCATCGGTAAGGACATCTACGAGAAGTTCGGACTGAAGGAAATGGAAGTGACCGACAAGGTGTTCCGCTCGAAGCAGTCGAAAGTGTTCGACGAAGCTGAGAACCGCATGCACACCATCAAGGCCGTGATGTTCGCAACGCTGAAATAAACATTTCTATATTGTAGTTCAGGAGTTCGGGAGTTCAGGAGTTCAGACACTGCTTTTGTTCCCTAAAACCAAATGAACAGGAAACAGGCAAATGTCTGAACTCCTGAACTCCTAAGCTCCTGAACTCCTTCTTTTTTCTAAAAATACCAAGAAAAATGAGAAAGCGTCTTGTAATCGCTCTCGGAGGTAATGCCCTCGGCAAGACTCCCCAGGAGCAATTGGAACTCGTCAAGAACACGGCTTCGACCATCGTCGACCTCGTTGAGGAGGGCTACGATGTGGTCATCGGACACGGCAACGGTCCGCAGGTGGGTATGGTGAACCTCGCCTTCGAATATTCGGCCAACAACGGCAGTGGCACTCCGCTCATGCCCTTCCCCGAATGTGGGGCGATGACACAGGGATATATCGGCTACCACCTGCAGCAGGCTGTTGGCCGCGAACTGGCACGCCGCAAGATGAACGTACCCTGCGCCGCCGTCGTCACACAGGTGGTCGTCGACCCCAACGACCCGGCTTTTGAGAAACCCACCAAGCCCGTCGGTATGTTCTACTTCAAGGAGGATGCCGAACGGATGGCGAAGGAGACGGGATATACCTTTATCGAAGACTCCGGACGTGGCTATCGTCGCGTCGTGCCTTCACCCATACCGGTGAAGATTGTCGAACTGCCCATCGTCGAGCAGCTCGTCAGCCAGCATAACATCGTCATCACCGTAGGCGGCGGTGGTATCCCCGTCATGGAGAAAGCTCCCGGCGACTACGAGGGGGTGGCAGCCGTCATCGACAAAGACCGCGCTTCGGCTAAGCTGGCCCTCGACCTCAAGGCCGACATGCTCGTCATCCTGACCGCTGTCGAGAAGGTGTCCATCAATTTCAACAAGCCCAACCAGTTCGACCTCAGCCGGATGACCATCCAGCAGGCTCGCGAGTACATCCGTCAGGGACACTTCGCTCCTGGCTCGATGCTGCCGAAGGTGGAGTCGTGCATCTCGTTCGTCGAGAATACGACCGGCGGACAGGCTCTCATCACATCGCTCGAGAAGGCCCGCGAGGCCCTGCAGGGTAAGACTGGCACCGTGCTGGTGAAGGAATAAGGCAAGACACGTCTGCGTCAAGATTCGTAAAAACAATAAAGAAGGAGCAGACCTCATGAAGGCTTGCCCCTTCTTGTTCTAATGCGCGGACGTTTTTTACCTGTCTCTTGCTTGCTTGTTAAACAATCTTGAATAAAGGGCGACTGTCCTGTTTGTTCTTAGATTTTGATTAACCCGCATTGCAGGTGTAGCCAATGCAACTGACTGATTTTCAGTGAGGGCTCTTTTGCCTTTCCGGCCTTCTGCAGGAAATCGTCATGTCCTTTTTTTCTTCCATCCTATTGTCAGGAAAACAGTGTTCCCCGGTCAAAAGGCGAAAAAGAAGTAAAAAAAGTTGTGCGTCTCGCTGAAAAGTAGTATCTTTGCGGTCGGAAGGCTTTTACTGTTTTTCCACCTAATAATCTTTTTGCGTTCTTTAGTTTTATTTGTCATCAATGAAATATGACGGAAAGTATATCACCCACACAGTTAGAACATCCATTCACGGCATCGGCTGAACAGCCCGATGGTTTTGTCAATCCCTTTCAAGGCGAACCCCACCCTCTTGCCAAGGAAGCGGCGGAAGTGCTGCAGGCGTATATTGCCGGCAACGCTGATGTCAAAGCTGCAGCCGACGAGGGGAAGATGTTCGGCGTGCTGGTGGTAGAGGGCGGTGTCTTCCTCGCTGCCTATTCTGGTCTGCTTGGTGGCAGGAACGACTGGCCCGGCTTTGTACCGCCCGTCTTCGATGCGCAAAAGCCCGAGGGACACTTCAAGACGCAGGAACGCACGATTAGCGACATCAACAACGAGGTAGAACGAATGGAGCTGTCGGACGAGTATGTCCGACTGAAAGCCGAGGTGGCAGAAGCAGAAAAGAGTAGTTCAGAGCGTGTGGCCTTATATAATAATAAGGTACGCGAGGCGAAGACTCTGCGCGACATGCTCCGCCTGCAACGAAACATGTCGCCCGAGGAGAATACCCGTCTGGTGAAGGAGAGTCAGTTTATGAAGGCTGAGCTGCACCGCATCAAGAAGCGCGAACAGGCTCTTATCGAAGAGAAGAAAGCGCCGCTCCTCGCCATGGAACAGCATATCGAAGCGCTGAAGGAAAAGCGCCGACGGATGTCCGACGACCTGCAGCGATGGCTCTTCGTCCAATACGAGATGCTCAACGAGCACGGAGAAAAGTGCAACCTCTTGGAGATATTCGGCAGTCTCCCACCAGCCGGCTCGGGCGACTGCTGTGCGCCGAAGCTCTTGCAGTATGCCTTCGCTCACGGTCTGAAGCCTCTCTGCCTGGCAGAGTTCTGGTGGGGAGCGCCACCGAAGGCCGAGATACGCCACCACCTGCACTTCTATCCACCCTGCCGCGGAAAGTGCCTGCCGATACTGAGGTGGATGTGCTCAGGTTTTCGAGGGTACGAGGGTAGTAATGATTCGAGGTACGAGGTGCGAGGTGCGAGGTGCGAGAATAGTGATGAGGCGCAGGCATCAGGGCCAGATAGTAATCTCGCACCTTCGTACCCATGCGCCTTCGCACCCACGATTGTTGCACCCACGATTGTCTACGAAGACGACTACCTCGCCGTTGTCAGTAAGCCCGCCGGTATGCTCAGCGTGCCGGGCAAGATAGGCGGCCCCTCGGTGGAGTCGTTGATGCGCCAGCGTTGGCACGACGACATCACACCCATCATCGTTCACCGCCTCGACATGGACACTTCCGGACTCATGGTCGTTGCCCGCACGAAATGGACCCACCAGCAGCTGCAGGCACAGTTTGCGCGGCATGAGGTAAGCAAACGCTATGAAGCCATCCTCGACGGCTCATGGCCTGCCGACCGCCCGTTGGAGGGCGAGATCTCACTGCCCCTCCGCCCCGACATCGACGACCGCCCGCGCCAGCTGGTAGACCCTGTCAACGGAAAAGAAGCAAGGACACGATATAGGGTGGCTCCCCTTGGGGTGGATAAGATGGGATGGGGGGGCAGTTCTTCCCTCCTTGGGGGAGATAAGAGAAGGGTCTCCCTCTTCCCACTGACTGGTCGCACCCATCAGCTGCGTGTCCACTGCGCCCATCCAAACGGTTTGGGCATCCCCATCCTCGGGGATGCTCTCTACGGTAAGCCTGCCGACCGCCTCTATCTGCATGCAGCCGAAATAACCTTTCGCCATCCCAAGACGGGAGAACTTCTTACGTTTACCGACGAACCCCACTGGGGAGAATTATAAAATTAAAAAAATGGAAAGAC
>JAGBLC010000215.1 GCA_017635615.1 Prevotella sp. | reverse complement strand
CGCGCACGATATATAATAATGTACGCAACGTCTTTCTTGTACAAGAAAATTTCTGCAAAGATACGGCTTTTTCTTCAAAAATCCATGCTACATATATTCGTTTTAACTTGATTTTGCAAAACATTAAATAGAATTACATTCGGCTGTTCCCCTCATTGGGCATTTTTTTGTAACCCGAAGAGATGCAAACATTCTTTCATCGCCAACGCTACCAGACTGGCGGTGTTCTTCACACCGAACTTAGCCAGCAAACGCTTCCGATACCACTTGACGGTCTCGCTGCTGAGGTTCATCCGCTTGGCTATCTCCGGATTGGAGAGTCCCTCGCAGACATAGCGCAGAATGTGTTGTTCGGGTTTGGTAAGGACAACGGCCTTGCTGGCAGCCTGCCGGATGATGTCTTCGACGGCAGGACTGACATAGACCTCCCTCCTCCACACTCGCTCGATAGCCGTAACGAGCTCGTCAATGGCTGCGTTTTTCAGCACATAACCATGAACGCCAGCATCGAGCATGCGCCGGATGACGCTGTATTCATCGTGGATGGTAACGGCCACAATGCGCACTTTCGGGAAGTCGGCCGTCACCTGTTGGCAGAAAGCGATGCCATCGCCGTCGGGCATAGAGATGTCGAGCAGCAGGACGTCGGGTCTGCGCTCCTTTAATGCTGCACGACATTCGGCCAAGGTGGTGAAGCTGCGGCTCACATGGATGGTCGCGCTGCGGTTAAGCGCCTCGGTCAGTCCCTCAGCGAGCATTGCATGGTCGTCGACGATGTTTACGTCTATACGGTATTTCATCATAGCGGTAGTGTTACGTTAACTTCTGTTCCGTCATGCCCATTGCTTACGATATGCAGCCGGCCGTTATAGGGCTCTATGCGCTCGCGGATGTTCTGCAGGCCGGCCCCCTCCGAGCCAGCACCCGTAGGAGCGGCTTTCAGCCCCCGACCGTCATCGCTCACGGTCAGCGTCACTTCATGCGTCGTCTGCATCAGCTGTATGTCGATATGGCTGGCTTTGGCATGCTTCATAGCGTTGTTCAGCAGTTCGTAGCAACATCGGTAGAGCGTCAACTCCACCTCCTTGCCGAGACGGATGTCGCCGAAGGCCTGAAACTGCGCACCTGGAACGGAAATGGCGAAGTCGTGCAGGGCTGGTTCGAGGCCGTGGCGCAGCAGCTCTTCCGGCATGAGGTGGTGGGCCACGCGGCGCAGCTCCGTGTGAGTGGCGTCGAGCAGGGGCAGCACATCGCCGGCCTTGGCTTCCATCTTCAGCCGCAACAGCGACAGCATGCCGCCTAACGAGTCGTGCAGGTCACGAGCCAGGATGCGACGCTCCTTTGTCTCGGTCTCCAGCGCCACCCTGGCAGCCAGCAGGGCTCTCTGCCGCTTATGGGCCATGTGTCGATAGACCACCAACGCAGCCAGCAGGACGATGGCGACCACTGCGGCCACCAAAAGCCAGCGGAAGAGCCGCTGCTCCTTGTCGAGTGCGGCTATCTGCGCCTCCTTCTTCTCCGTCTCGTAGAGCACTTCCATCTGCGACAGTCCGCTCTGGTAGTGGTCGGTGGCATAGCTGTTCATCAGGTCGACCGTCTTCCTCATATACTCGCGCGCCTTTGCCTTCTGGCCCAGTTCGGTATAGATTTCTGCCAGCAGCAGATAGCCACCCTTGTCAGCAATGGTGGCCGTAGAGTCGGGGTGGACGCTCTTCAAGGCGTAGCCGAGAGCCTGCTGCCAGTGTCGCTCAGCCATCGCCACCTCGCTGGCGGCCATATATATTTCTGCGGCATCGTCGAACATCATTTCGGCGCTGTCGATGTAGGGCAGCGCTTCTTCCATGCAGGCTTTGGCGGCTTCCACGTTCACATGACCCGTCATCATGAGGATGCGGGCTTTGGTGGCTAACATGTAGGCAAAGTCCTGTGGCTCCTCCTTGCAGTGGCGACGATAGTAGGCCAGTGCCTCGTTGGCTGTCTGCAGGGCCTTGTCGTGCTGGCCTGTGTTGTAGTAGACGCCAGCGAGTCCTTTCTTGGGCAGCGTCATCATCAACGAGTCGCCCGTCTGCCGCCCCTTTCCAATGGCCTTCAGGTGATTACGTTCAGCTTCAGCGTAGTTGCCCATCTGACTGTACAGCTCACCTATATTATAATAGAGAACGACCTGACTCTCCCGCCAGTCGTGCTTCTCGAAGATGGGCAGTGCCAGCTGGTAGTAGTGGATGGCCATGTGGGCCTTGTCCTGCATGTTATAGAGGTTGCCCAGACTGCCGTAGATGACCGAGCGGGCATCGTCGATGGTTTTCTCGTCATAGCGCTTCTGCGTGGCCATCGTATCGATGACGGCCAGTGCTTGCCGATACAGGGCGACAGCCTCGTCATATTCCTCGCGGCCATAGTGCATCTGCGCAAAGTGGCGCAGCACGTTCTGCCGCACGTACAGTCCGCCCAGCTTGTAGCTCAGGGCCAGTGCCTTGCGCCCATAGTCGGCGGCCTTCTCGCCGTCGTAGGGCAGCCAGCCGCGCATCAGCTCGTCGTAGGCCCGGAGCAGATCTTCGCCCGTAGGCGCATTACGGCTCTTCAGCGCCGCCTCCAAGGAGTCCACGCGGGCGTTGCGGTGGTCGTTGTAGGCCTGGGCCGTAAGGCTGACCGCCAGCCATAGTGTCAGGTACAGGTATTTCATATTGTCTGCAAAGATACAATATTCTTTCCATAATCACCACCCAAATGGGTGGAATATTGTTTTTGTAACGTGGAGCGCCACCCAAAAGGGTGGCAAATGGCCCCTTCTCTTGCAATTCGTCGGCCACAGGGCGGGCGGAACTGCGGAATTATGCCTAACTTTGCGGAGAGTGTATCAACGTTAACTTACAAACTCAACGACAAATAAACTCAATAACTTACAAACTCATATAGCGTATGAAGAAGACATTACTTTCCGTAGCAGCCCTCGGGCTGATGTTCAGCTCGGCACAGGCCAGCGTGGTGATTAATGAGACAAACTTCCCCGACGAGAACCTGCGCAACTATGCGTCGCAATATGACGAGGACGGCAACGGCACACTGAGCGACGCTGAACTGGCTACGATTACGGAAATCAACGCCGGCGGCATCCTGAACCTGAAGGGCGCCGAGCACTTCAAGAACCTGGGCGAGCTCCACTTGTGGGGCTACTCGGAAGAAGAATGCATCAGGGAGATTGACCCGAGCATGTTTCCCAAGCTCTATCGTTTCAGCTTGGGTGATTGCTGGGGCGTGACGTCGCTGGACTTCAGTCAAAACGCGCTATTGCAAGACCTTAATCTAAGTTACTGCTCTAATGTGTCATCGCTGACGCTCCCTACCAGCATAGAAGTGCTCAGCATCACTAGGCTGCCGAAGCTGACAAGCCTCGATGTCAGTAAGCTGACGAAGCTGAGCGGCTTTTATCTGAACTATTCGGGCATCACCGACCTAGACTTCAGCAACAATCCCGCCCTGAGTGGATTCAGCATTAGCGGAGAGGAAGACAACAAGCAAGTGCTGAACTCGCTGAACCTGCAGAACTGCAATGCACTGGAAAACTTTCAGATACAACACTCCACCATCGGAACGCTGACCATGAAACACCTGCCACTGGTACGCTCGTTGCTCATGACCAACAACGACATCACAACCATGACCATTGAGGACTGCGCCGAGTTCAATTGGCTGTCGTGCCAGGAAAACTTGCTGCGCACGCTTCAGGTGAAAGACTGCCCGCTTCTTGAGTCGATTCAATGCGAAGATAACCAGCTGCAGGTGCTCATTGCCGACAACTGCCCGCACATTGGACAAGTGGAGGCGGCGAACAACCGGCTGATGTGGCTCGACATGAAAGACGTGGTGAAAGGCAATGTGGACGAAAGCACCCTGAAACTCGACAACCAGCAGCCCACGGTGCAGGCCGTGAAGCTGTCGCCTACGGAGACGGGGCTGCGGGTGCATGAACGGCTCGACGTCGGCCGCGTGCTGAACCTGCGCGCCAAGGGCCTCGCCATGACGCCGAAGGAAGTCAAGGTCGATGGCATCCGCTACTTCGTCTTCTACGACAACGGCCCCGACACGCCCAACCTCGTAGGCAGCGACTGCAGCTACGAATACGACACGAAGTGGCCCTATCCGTGGATGGAGGGCAACACTAAGGACAACCGCCTACCCGTAACGCTGAATGTGACGAGCTGGACGAAGCATCCCTCGTGGATTCGCATCGATGGCGAGACGACCATTACGACCGAGGTGGGCAACATCGTGCCGACCCCAACTATCATCCGCTCACAGGACTACGACGGCCAACTGACGTGGAAGTCGAGCAACGAGGATGTTGTCAGGGTGAATGCAGGCACTGGTGAGCTGAGCATCGTTGGCCCTGGTACGGCCACGATTACCATCAGCGGCGAAGAGACCGACTATCGCCTGGCTCCTGCCAGTGTAACTTTGATGGTGACGGTCTCCTCACCTACTGCCATTGATCACCACGCGACAACGCTCCATCAACAACCTTCACCCAGCTACGACCTTCAGGGACGCAAAGTGGATGGGCAGGCAGCTCGCAAGGGGGTGTATATCGTAGGCGGCAAGAAGGTGACGAAGAAATAATCGTCAGGAAATCATTGTTTTTCACGCCCCTTCTGCCGCAGCGCGAAACGGGTCACACACAGAGAAATGCAAAAGAAAATGATGTTTCCTTTTGCATTTCGTTCGTTTTTTTGTACCTTTGCAGCGCTAAATACATGACTGAAGATGGAAAAGAACCGACCGCTTATCCTGATTGCCAACGACGACGGCTATCAGGCCAAAGGCATCAACTGCCTCATTGACATGCTCCGCGACATGACCGACATCATCGTGTGCGCTCCCGATTCGGGACGTTCAGGCTACGCCTGTGCCTTCTCGGCTGTCAAACCGCTGCGGCTGGAAAAGGTCCGCGAGGAGGAAGGCCTGCAGGTGTGGTGGTGCAACGGCACCCCCGTCGACTGCGTCAAGATGGCGCTCCACTGCATCTGCAAACGCCGGCCCGACATGATTGTGGGCGGCATCAACCACGGCGACAATGCCTCGGTCAACACACACTATAGCGGTACGATGGGCGTCGTGATGGAGGGCTGCATGAAGTACATCCCCTCGGTGGCCTTCTCGCTCTGCGACTACCGGCCGGATGCCGATTTCGAACCGATGCGCGCCATCGTCAGGAAGGTTTCGGCCCAGGTGCTGAAAGAAGGTCTGCCTCGTGGTGTGTGCCTGAATGTCAACTTCCCTCTGGCCGAAGAGATAAGGGGGGTGCGTGTCTGCCGCATGGCCTACGGCACATGGGGTAAGGAGGTGGTGAAATGCCATCACCCCCGAGGCTACGACTACTACTGGATGGTGGGCGAGTATACCAACGACGAACCCGAAGCTGAAGACACCGACAACTGGGCTCTGACGCACGGATACATCGCCATCACCCCTACTCGCATGGATGTCACGTCGTATGAGATGATGAAACAGATGGAATCCTGGGATCTGAAGATTGAAGCCTGAATGTAGGGACGCAACGTGTCGCGTCCCTCCTACGGCAAACAAAATTATACAGAAGGAGATGAAGTACTATCTGATTGTTGGCGAAGCCAGTGGCGACCTGCATGCGTCGCACCTGATGAGAGCATTAAAGAAAGAAGATGCGGAGGCCGACTTCCGTTTCTTCGGAGGCGATCTGATGCAAGCTGAGGGCGGCACGATGGTGCGCCACTACCGCGAGCTGGCCTACATGGGATTCATCCCAGTCTTGATGCACCTGCCTACTATTCTGCGGGCGCAGAAAGAGTGCGTGGCAGACATCCGGGCCTGGCAGCCCGATGTCGTCATCCTCGTTGACTATCCCGGGTTCAATCTGCGGGTGGCGAAACAGTTATCGAGGTGCGAGGATGGTATTGATTCGAGGTACGAGGTGCGAGGTGCGAGGTGCGAGAATAGTAATGAAGCGCAGACATCTGGTCCTGACAGTAATCTCGTACCTCGTACCTCGTACCACGCACCTCGAAAAACCAAAGGAAGCTCCGCTCCTCGAATATACTATTACATCTCTCCGAAGATATGGGCGTGGAAGGAGTGGCGCATCAAGAGCATCCGTCGCTACGTCGACGAGCTGTTCTCTATCCTGCCCTTCGAGGTAGACTTCTACGAGGGGAAGCACCATTATCCCATCCATTATGTCGGCAATCCAACAGCCGACGAGGTGAGGGAGTATTTGGAAGAGAAGAGAGATAATCGAGGGTGCGAAGGTACGAAGGTACGGGGGTGCGAGAATGGTTTATCGAGGTGCGAAGGTGCGAAGGTACGGGGGTACGAGAATAGCGATGAAGGTAATCTCGCGCCCTCGCACCCACGTACCTCCGCACCCACGAAAGTCATAGCTCTATTGTCAGGATCGCGTCGTCAGGAGATTAAAGACAATCTGCCGGCGATGCTCAAGGCCACGTCGGTCTATCGCGGCTACCGCATCGTCGTAGCTGGTGCGCCTGGAATAGAGCCATCCTACTATGAGCCGTTCATGAAAGACTATTCGGCCGAAATTATCTTCGGACAGACCTACGAGCTGCTCAGCCAAGCCACGATGGCTGTCGTCACCAGTGGGACGGCCACGTTAGAGACCGCCCTCTTCAATGTTCCGCAGGTGGTTTGCTATAAGACTCCCGTGCCAAAGCTCATCCGCTTCGCCTTCAACCACATTATCCACTGCAAGTATATCTCGCTGGTCAACCTGATAGCCGACGAAGAAATCGTGCCAGAACTCTTGGCCGACCGTTTCTCCGTGAAGAATATCCGCAAGGAAATGCACCGCATAGCTCCAGGCAGAAAGGGGCGCCAGCGCCAGTTGGATGGCTATGAGCGCGTGCGACAAGCCCTTGGCGACCTCTGCGCTCCCGTAGAAGCCGCCCGACTGATGGTGAGTATGCTGAAAAAGAAGCAGGCGTAAACTTTTACGTTCTGCACTGGCGGCTATTCTTTCTCAGGACGTGTATTACCGAATATAAGATCCATTAGCGGGTGATGACCACCTTTCTTCCATCCATGATGTAGATACCTTTTTTCAGAGGTAAGGGGTGAGAGGTGAGAGGTGAGAGATTACCAATGCACCGCCCTTGTAGGTCGTAGACGGATGTTGGGTGTTGGGTGTTGGGTGAAGGATGTTGGGTGATGGATGTGTTCACCTGTTCCACCTTCGCTATATTTGCATTCATCACCTGTCTGGTATTGTTGTCTACGAGCATGGCGACGGCATACAGTTGCATCCCTTCCTGTCGCAGGCTTGCGGGGAAGGTGAGTTGCCGTTGGTACTCCTGTGTCTCCTGGCAAACTATGGGTGAGGCAATGCTACCGCTGATGCCGTTCTCTACGCCAGCCACAGCTACGGCCACATGATTGTATATTTCTTTCATGCGTTTCTCCCCATTAACGTAGGGACTCATATCCTCTGGAAGGTCTGTGCGCCCGACAAACTCATTGATCTGCAGCCAGTTGCCGCTATCGCCCGTCAGTCCGTCGGCGGTCAGCACCAAAATGAGCTTGTGGTCGGGCTGGTCGCTACTATAATAATAAGTGGAACGCGCGCGAACATCTATAGTAGTAGATGTGGGGTCGTTCCATGAGGCTTCCACGTCGATGTCGGCCAAAGCCTTTTTTTCCAGTGCCTCGCTCACAATCTGGTCGGTCAGGAAGTTGTATTGCAGCGTGTAGCCCATGTAGGGGTCGCAGTTGTAGGTGCGGTCAACGGTTGCCGAGGGGAATCCACCCAGCGCGTTGGTTACACTCTTGCGGAACTTGCTCTGGTCGTAGTCGGCGATGGTCATCGGGTCGTCGTTGTGTACGGCAATGGGGATGAACCTGTCGCCGAAAATACTCACGAGCTTGTTGACGCCTACTGTTCCGCGGGGGCAGTTGGGACACCATGTACCCGTAAACTCCTCCATCACCGTTCGCTTTGTGCCAAACTGTTCCACCACGAGCAGCGGTTTCTTCTCGGCCACGCTGCCTATATCCTTTCCATTGATGCTCAAGATGTTAAAGCCCAACTCATGCCAGGCCGCCTCGGTTGGCGGTGTGATACTGACAGACATTCTTGGAGCCGCATCAAGTTCGTCGATGGGGCTGTCGAACACATATTCCGTTTCCCACGAAGCCGTCTCGTCGATGGTCCATTGGTAAGTGATGCTATGCACCCCCTCCATGCCGTCGTTCCTGATGGGAATGTCCACCGTGAAGTCTTTATTGTTCTCCACCGTCAGTCCATCGGGAATAAGGGCCGTAGCGGCCACGTCGGGGATGTCGGGATTGCTGATGAGCAGCTGTAGGGCGATGGGGCCAGTGCCGTCTTCCACGGTCTTCCAGGCATACATACTGGCGTTCATCTGCCCGGTTGAAGAACCTGTGGCCATCATCTCGCAAGGCGCGAACGAGCCGTATTCGGGCAGGTAGATGGTGAATCCCACGTAGATATTCGAGTAGGGGTTGCCGGCTTGCACCAGGTCGATAGGTTCATCAAGCATCACGGTGGTGGGTTTCCCGTCGTTAGCCACATCGAACAGTTCGTCGGCAGGTACATCCTTTGCCATCAGGTTGTAGCCCGCGCTCTGTCTTGACGACGCCCACACCTTTGCCGACTGCACGGCTGTCTTGTCGCTAATGTAGAAGCGTATACCATGCAGTTTGGCTCCTACAGCCTTCTTATTCTGCGAGGTCAGCCTGATGCACATTTCGTTTTTGCCATTAGCCAGTTCGCCCACGGGGTTCAGAGGCATGTCCGATGTCCAGTAGCCCCACCATCGCTGGGGCGTTTGTGCCAGAGTTGTGATAGTCATCAACAGACCAGCCATTGCCAGAAATAACGATTTGTAGTTTGATGGTTTCATTGTCATTTGTATTACTTTATCAATAATTTGTGCAAAGATACGAATATTCTTGCTAAATGATGAGGGCGTTCTTGACAATTAACAATTTTATGGGTATTTTAAACCAGTGAAAATGAATTTAAAAAAAAGTATTTATGTAAAAATAAAGATGTGTGTGTCATTGTTTTCGTTAAAAAATGCAATTATCATTGCCGATTTTGTATCAGCGTGTTGCATATTTGACAGATTTTGTTTAATTTTGCAACGCTTATGATGCATAAATGAATTAAATGTAACAATCGAATAATCTATTAAACACCAATCTGACAGTGATGAAGAAGAGACTAACATTGACCTTGGTTATGTGGTTAGCTGCACTCATTGTGGCTTTTGCCCAGACAAAGGTGGAAGGTATCGTCGTGGCGCAAGACGACGGGGAACCCGTTATTGGCGCAACGGTGATGGTGGAAGGGTCGAAGACCGGTACCACCACCGACCTCGACGGACATTTCGCCATCGACGTGCCTGCTGGCAAGAAACTTGTGGTCAGCTATGTAGGTATGAAGACACAGACGCTGGCTGCCAAGCCCAACATGCAGGTGGAACTGGTCAGCGATGCCATCATGGTGGAAGAAGTGGTGGTGACGGGTATGCAGAAGATGGACAAGCGCCTGTTCACGGGTTCATCCACCAAGGTCAGTGCCGCCGATGCGAAGATCGACGGTGTGGCCGATGCCAGCCGTGCCCTTGAGGGAAGGGCCGCCGGCGTGAGCGTGCAGAACGTGAGTGGTACCTTCGGCGCGGCGCCGAAGATCAGGGTTCGCGGTGCCACCAGTATCTATGGTTCGTCGAAACCCCTCTGGGTGGTCGACGGCGTGATTATGGAAGACGTGGTGGAAGTGTCTGCCGACGACCTGTCGAGTGGCGATGCCAACACGCTCATCTCAAGCGCCATCGCCGGACTCAACTCCGACGACATCGAGTCGTTCCAGATTCTGAAGGACGGCAGTGCTACCTCTATATATGGTGCGCGCGCGATGGCGGGCGTGATTGTCGTCACCACGAAGAAAGGAACGGCGGGCCAGAACCGCATCAACTATACGGGTGAGTACACCATGCGACTGAAGCCGTCGTACAGCACGTTCAACATCATGAACTCGCAAGACCAGATGTCGGTCTATCAGGAATTGCAACAGAAGGGCTATCTGAACTATGCCGAGACGGCCAACGCCTCAGAGACGGGCATCTACGGCAAGATGTATCAGATGCTTTCGCAATACGACCCCGTGACGGGAACCTTCGCCTTGGAGAATACGCCTGCCGCGAAAGCCGCCTATCTCAGGGCTGCCGAATACCGGAACACCGACTGGTTCGACCTGCTCTTCTCCAACGGCATCCAGCACACCCACTCGGTGTCGATGTCGGGCGGTTCTGACAAGGCGCAATACTATGCCTCCGTCAGCGCGATGTTCGATCCCGGATGGACCAAGCGAAGCAGCGTGGAGCGCTATACGGCCAACATGAATGCCAACTTCAACATGTCGAAGAAGCTGACCTTCGGGGTGATTACCAGTGCTTCCTACCGCAACCAGGAGGCCCCGGGAACGCTGAGCCAGACAACCGACCCCGTGGCGGGCACGGTGAGCCGCTCGTTCGACATCAACCCCTATTCGTTTGCCTTGAACTCATCGCGCGCACTCGACCCCGATGCCTACTACACACGCAACTATGCTCCGTTCAACATCTTCAACGAACTGGACAACAACTATATCGACCTAAACGTCATCGACTTCCGCTTGCAGGGAAAGCTGACCTACAAGCCTATCACCAAAGTGGAGCTGACGGCCCTCGGCGCCGTGAAGTATTCGGCCACCACGCAGGAGCATAACATTCTGGACAACTCCAATCAGGCAATGGCCTACCGCGCAATGGACACATCGACCATCCGCGATGCCAACCGCTATCTCTACCGCGACCCGGACAACATCTATGCGCTGCCCATCAGCATCCTGCCGGTTGGCGGCATCCTGGAGCGCACGGACAATAATATGTTCGGCTACGACTTCCGAGGTTCGGCTGCATACAACGATGTGTTCAACGACACGCACATCGTGAATGCCTACGCGGGTATGGAGGTGAACTACGTGAATCGTCATGCCACATGGAACCGCGACTGGGGTCTGCTCTTCGAGGACGGTGAGATTTCTGCCTTCAACTATCTTGCCTTCAAGCAGATGGCTGAGCGCAACAACACCTACTATACGCTGACCAATACCCGCGAGCGCAGCGCGGCCTTCTTCGCCAATGCCACCTATTCTTATAAGGGTCGCTACACCGTGAATGGCACTTACCGCTACGAGGGCACCAACCGACTGGGCCGGAGCCGTTCGGCTCGCTGGTTGCCGACGTGGAATATCTCGGCGGCCTGGAACGTACACGAGGAGAAGTGGTTCGAAAGCAAGCTGTCGCCCGTGCTCTCGCACCTGACGTTGAAGGCTTCCTATTCGCTGACAGCAGACAGAGGTCCCGCCAACGTCACCAATTCCACCGACATCTACGGGCCGTATAACCCTTGGCGACCGTTCACCAGCGTGAAGGAGACTGGCAACCAACTGGAGCAGCCCGTCAACTCGGAGCTGACTTACGAGAAGAAGCACGAGCTGAACATCGGCTTCGAGGCTGGGTTCTTGGAGAATCGCCTGAACCTGACCTTCGACTGGTACAAGCGCAACAACTACGACCTGATTGGTCCGGTTGTCACGGCTGGTTATGCCGGCGGAATGATGCAATATGCCAACATCGCCGAGATGAAGTCCAACGGTGTGGAGGTGAGTATCTCCTCGGTGAACATCAAGAAGAAGGACTTCTCGTGGACGACGAGCCTGATCTACTCACACACCCACAACGAAGTGACCAAACTGCGCACGGCAGAGCGGCTCATCGACTTGGTGGCCGGTACGGGCTTCACGATGGAGGGCTACCCGGTGCGTTCGGTGTTCAGCATCCCGTTTGCCGGACTCAACAGTGAAGGCCTGCCAACGTTCCTTGTTAACGGGGCACGCACCGTGACGGGCATCTATTTCCAGGAGTCCGACCCAGAGCAGTTGAAGTTCCTCGACTATTCGGGCAGCGGCGACCCCACGGATATGGGTTCGCTGGGCAACGTCTTCAAGTGGAAGGGACTGACGCTGAACGTCTTCATGACCTATTCCTTCGGGAATATCATCCGCATGGATGCCGTCTTTGCCAACCGCTACAACGACCTGCGGGCCATGCCGAAGGAGTTTAAAAACCGCTGGACGGTGCCTGGCGACGAGAACCATACCGACATCCCCGTGATAGCCAGTTCGCGACAGAACCGCAACGACACCAACCTGTCGTATGCCTACAGCGGCTACAACTACTCCACGGCGCGTATCGCCAAGGGCGACTTCATCCGTATGAAGGAGGTGTCGTTGAGCTACGACTTCCCGAAAGGGCTGATCTCGAAGTGGGGCTTCCACACCTTGGGTGTGAAGCTGCAGGCCACCAATCTCTTCTTGCTCTATGCTGACAAAAAACTCAACGGGCAGGACCCGGAGTTCACCAATGCCGGCGGTGTGGCTGTGCCTATGCCAAAGCAGTTCACCTGTACGCTCCGCTTCGGTCTGTAATACAAAAAGCTTGTCAACTTAAACAATAAAAAGATGAAAACAATATATCGTTTACTGCCCCAGGTCCTTGTATGTTGCTGTATCACAGCAACCCTGCTGACCCTCACCTCCTGCGACAGCTATCTCGACGAGCTGCCCGACAATCGCACGGAGCTGACCAGCGAGAAGAAGATACAGAGCCTGCTCACGTCGGCCTACTTGACCAACGACCCCCTGTTTGTGGGAGAGTTCATGTCGGACAATGTGGACAGCTACGGCACCAGCAATCCCAACTCCAACCGCTTCGTCGATCAGGTGTACAACTGGGAAGACGTGACGGAGTCGGACAATCAGAGTCCGCAACTGTTCTGGGAGGATTGCTATATCCGCATAGCCACAGCCAACAAGGCCCTGGATGCCATCCGGGAAATGGGAGGCTACCAGACTTCGCAGCAGTTGAGCGAAGCATGGAGCGAGGCTCTGCTCTGCCGGGCATACGCCCACTTCATGTTGGTGAATCTCTTCGGACAAGCCTACAACAAGCAGACAAGTCAGCAGGACTTGGGCGTTGTATATATGACGAAGTCGGCCGACAACCTCACCGACAACCCTCAGCGATGGACGGTGGCTGAGGTCTACGAGCAGATAGACAAAGACATCCAGGAGGCACTGCCGTTGGTAGGCACCAACTATGCCGTACCCAAATACCACTTCAACCAGAAAGCAGCGTATGCCTTCGCCGCTCGGTTCTATCTCTACTACGAGCAGTGGGACAAGGCCATCGACTATGCCACACGCTGTCTGGGCAGTGAGCCATCGGGTATGCTCCGCGACTGGGCATATATGGCCACGATGACACAAGAGTATGCTGCCATCACACAGCACTACATCGACGCATCGCTCAATGCCAACCTACTGCTGCTCACCAGCTATTCCTACATGGGTCTGGTGTTCGGCCCCTATCGCTACCTGTCGCGCTATTCTCACGGCAAGTATCTGGCCACCCACGAGGATGGCGAGGCCGTCAATATCTGGGGTGGAGCACCGCTCTATCAGGAGATGAGCACCTATTCGGCTACCAACCTCGACAAGACCATCTTCTGGAAGTTGCCTTACCTCTTCGAATACTACGACGCTGTGGCTGGTACGGGTTGGTATCGTACGGTGTACCCGGCCTTCACCGCTGACGAGGCACTGCTCAACCGAGCTGAAGCCTACACCCTGTTGGGGCAGTACGACAAGGCAGCAGCCGACCTGACAACATGGATGCAAAACTTCGTTCAAACCACGATGGTGCTGACTCCTGATCAGATTGTGGAGTTCTACAACAGTGCTGACTATTCTTACAGCGACGAAAGGGGTATTGAATCGACCATCAAGAAGCACCTGCATCCGAAGTTCGACATCGGACAGGAGGGCGACATGAAAGAGGCTATGTTGCAATGCGTCTTAGGCTTCCGTCGCATTGAGACTTTGCAGACGGGCATGCGCTGGTACGACGTGAAGCGTTATGGCATTGAGATTATCCGCCGTGTCATCGACGAGAAAGGTGTTCCCGAGACTGTCACCGATGTCCTCAAGCAGGACGACCCGCGACGCGCTGTGCAAATACCGCTGCGAGCACGCGCGGCTGGCGTGGAACCCAACCCAAGATGATGGGCATTGAACATTGAGGATTGAACATCGAACATTGAGCATTGTGCATTTTAATATATAAAGATATGAAGAGATATAAGATATATTGTTTGTTGGGCCTTCTGCCTTTTCAACTTTTGTTGACAAGCTGTTCTGAAGAAGAACTCAGCAAGGAGAGCGTCATCAAGGTGGACCAGGTGAGCTTCACCCCGTTCGACTATTGGCTGGAGCGCAACTATGTGGCACCCTACAACATCGAGTTCAAGTATCGTTATGAAGACAACGAGTCGGACATGGACTATTACACCATCCCGGCTCGCTATGAGGCAGCCGTCAAGTTGGCGCATGTCGTGAAATATCTGTGCTTGGAAAGCTACGACGAAGTGGGCGGCATCGCGTTCACACGCGCCTATTTCCCCAAGCTGATATTCACCATCGGCGAGTGGGAATACAGAAACAACGGCACCTATATCCTCGGTACTGCTGAGGGCGGGCGCAAGATTCTGCTGTCGGGCGTCAACTACATCGAGCAGTATGTGAAGAATAGCGAAGAGCTGAACCACTACTATCTGAAGACCATCCATCATGAGTTCACGCACATCCTGAACCAGACGGTGAGCTATTCTGCCGACTTCCAGTTGATTACTGGTAGCAGTTATGTGGCCGACAAATGGAATCAATCGCCCTACGACACGGGCAATCTTTCTCGTGGCTTCATTTCGGCCTATGCCCAGCATTCACCCGAGGAGGACTTCGCTGAGTTGCTCTCGATGTTTGTCTGCAACTCGCCTGAGCAATGGGCAAAGTGGATGGAGCAGGCAGGCACAGAGGGAGCCAGACTCATCATGACGAAGTTCGATATGGTGAACAGCTACATGAAGGAATCTTTCTCCATCGACTTGGAGACATTACGCACTGTGGTGCAGCGGCGCCAACAGGACATCACTTTGGGAAGAATCGACTTGGATGACCTTTCAAACTGATCATTGAACATTGAAGATTGAAGAATATGAAAAAGGAACTAAGATATGGGTTATTGGTTATTGGTTGTTGCTTATTGACAATGACATCTTGCCTGAAAGACCAGGAGGACTATTTCGAGGAGAGTTCTTCTGACCGGATGCTGAACACAATGCATTGGGTGCAGGATGTCCTGCGCAGTGCGGAGTATGGCTGGGCGCTGGAATACTATCCAGGCAGCGATCTTGCCTACGGAGGCATCGTGTACACGGTGAAGTTCGACTCGCTTGAGGCGCATGTGGGCTGCTCGTTGATGCCAGACTCCACGTATACCTCTTATTATAAGGTAACGAACGACAACGGTCCGGTCATCTCGTTCGACACCTACAACCCCTTGCTCCACTACTTCTCCACGCCATCTTCCAGCGAGTATGAGGCGAAGGGGGGCGAGTTTGAGTTTGTGGTTGCTTCGAGTAGTGAAGAAAGCAGCACGAAGGCTGAGGAGATTACCGAACTCATGCTTTATGGCAAGAAGACGCACAACACGATGTACCTGCGCCGACTGACGGAAAGCGCCGAGAAGTACACGGAGAAGACCATCAACATCTACGACCACTTTGTGGAACGACTGGCAGGAAGGTTCGGTGATGCCGAGGTGGAGGGGAAGGTAAACCTTCAGGAGAAGAGCGTGGAGCTCATCAGCGGAAGCGACACGCTGAAAAACAGTTTCACCTATACCGACTACGGTATCCGCTTCTATCGCCCCTTCAACTTGGGAGGGCTGTCGGCTCAGTCGTTCGACTACGATGTGGAGACGCTGGAGCTTCGTTGTCGCGACGAGGGCTGTGAGGGCGTGTTGCTGAAGGGAATACCCTTCGACGACACGCGGATGTCGCTGAAAGACTACGAAGGAAGCTACGCCCTGCGCTACGACAACAGCAGTACGGTGAGAGTGGAATTGAGGATGAACCGCCTCGACGGCTCGCTGCTCCTGACAGGGCTGAGTCCGATGTACGACCTGCGTCTGCGCTACGACTACGATACGGGCGACTTGCGCATAGGTCCTCAGGTGATTGGTGAACTGGGAGGCCGGTCGGTCTACTTCTGCACGTATAACTCGGCTGGCGGGAATATCTGGGTGACAGAAAAAGCCTCGTTCGACATCAAGTGGAATGGCAACAAATTCTACTCGGCGTTCAACTTCGTGACGACCGACCCAGTCAACTACCCTTGCGATTCCGGCCTCATCGTAGCACTCTACAACAACGAAGAAGGTCGCTTGACAGCCTCGTTAGTGGATGAGGCGGCTTGGATGGTCAATGGGAGTCCGCTGATTGCCAATATTCGAACGCTGACGAAGTTAAGAAACTGAACATTACAAAGGATATGAAAGAGATATTTAGATTCCTGACAATGGTCTTTGTATGTTGCTGTATCACAGCAACCCTGACCAGTTGTGGCGACGACGATGTGACACCAGACTTGTCGGAGGCCATCACCATCGTGAAGAGCGACTTGCTCTTTGAAGCCTCTGGGCGGACAGGCTCGGTGGAAATCCAAACGAGAGAGGCTTTCTCCGTTGAGTTAGAGAGCGACTGGTGCGTGGCTTCGGTCAACGGCAACGTCATCAGCGTGACGGTGAGCGATAACACCACGTTTGAGGGGCGCACGGCGCTGCTTGTCATTCATGCGGGCGAAGCCACCCGGCGGTTGCCCGTGCAGCAGCGAGGCATGGCTCTCGGTTCGCTCCCCATCCACGACCGCTATGTGAAGAATACGGGCGAACGGTTCTCGCTGTATGTTCGCCATGATCTGCCCGTCAACTTCACCATCGACGAAGACTGGCTGCACGCAGAGATGGTGGGCGACAGCATGATTGTGACGGCCGATCGCAACCCCTATCGCTATATGCGTCGCGGTGAAATCATGTTCGAGTGTGGTGGCTATGAGAGTACGCTTTCCATCGCGCAGTATGATAAGCAGTATGTGCTGGGTGCCTATTTCTTCGCGGGAACGGGTGCGGGCGGCAACACACAGGGCTTCCGTTTCAATCTCCGTGAGATAGACGGGGAATACTACATGAACTTCTATACTACAGATGCGTGGCGCAACATCAATATCCCCATCGACTTCGACGAAGACAAGTGTGAGATAACATTCCACTCCGGCACGATTATCTACGAGAGCGGAAGCAGTGCAAGGGATGCGTTCTACTTCTTCCAGTCGGATGGAACAGTGGTGACATGGACGAGTGCTACGATGAAGGCACGCATCTACTACAACGCGTTTGTGGGCACCCATTATGCCACACTCGAGGATGGCGGCACATGGGGCGGCGAACCGCTCGTGGGCTTCATCATCTACATGACGCGCAGCATCGTCACTACCCCCATCATCCAGCTGCTCGATCCTTATATCCTGTGGATTGGAGAAGATAGTGTGGAAGATTGAACATTGATGATTGAACATTATGCATTATGAATTATGAATGATAGATTAGATAGATTCATCATCCTCTGCCTCTTGATGGTCTCTTTCGCATCCGCGAAGGGGGCTGACTACCAACGTTGGTGGGGCTTCTACGACGAAAGCTCCGAGCAAGCATTCGTGGGAACGAACACTGCCGAGACCTACAACTGCGCCGTCAGCTGTGCTTCGTCGAACGAATTCCTCAACGGGGCAACCATTCATGGTGTACGCTTCTACCTGCGCGACAAGACCAATATCAGCGATGTGGTGGTGTGGCTCTCTGCCAGTCGTCCGGCATCAGCCGATAAGGCCGACATTGCCGTGGTGAGCGTGCCACAGACACAGTTGGTAGACTACGACCACGATCACCAGATGGTGGAAGTAGAACTGCCACAGCCCTATACGATGGTAAGTGGGAAGACCATTCTGGTGGGCTTCTCGTTCAAGGTGAATTCGGCCAAGAACGATGCCGACAAGAACCCCTTGGTCATCGTCAAGCAGAACGCAGGCAAGGGGGCCTTCATGCTTCGCACCAGCAAAACCACTCCTTCGTGGAACGAGCTGGGGGCGATGAGCGACTATGGAGCCCTGGCGTTACAGATGCTTGTCAGCAATCCTTCGTTACCGACACATTCGGTTGACGTCAGTTCACTGACAGAGGCTATGGGCGTGAAGAACACCGTATGCGAACCCACGGCGACCATTACCTCAAGCGGATTTGCCATCGTCAGCAGCATCGACTACGAACTCTCTGTGGCCGGGCAGTCGAAAGGAATAACCCATCTTGAGCTGCCTTTGCCCATCCGGACGGCAGGCCAGCGTCAGCGGTTGCCACTCAGCATCACACTTCCCGCCACGAACGGCTATGCCGACTATCAGCTGAGGGTGGTGCAGGTGAACGGCGAACCCAACGAGGCAGAGAGTCCGCAACAGTCGGCTTTGTTGCTGGCGGTTGACAAGAAGGCTACGCGGCGTAGCGTGGTGGAGGAATACACTGGCACGTGGTGCACCAACTGTCCTCGTGGCATTGTGGGCATGAGCAATATGGAACGCGACTTCGGCGACCGCTTCATAGGCATCGCCATCCATCAGGGCAACGACCCGATGACGGTCAGCGCCTTCAGCTCGCTCAATAGCCAGCACAACGGAGCTCCCACCTGTGAGATGGACCGGGTAGTGCAATGTGATCCTTATCTGGGCGACATTTATACCGACTATCACTATCATGCTGGCACTACCTTCGCCAGAATACTCGAGCGCACCTCTGAGGCCGACCTTTCGCTCACGGCTTCTTGGGCTGATGCCGAACAGACAAGTATTGCCTACAGGGCTGCGACTACGTTCTATCTCGACAGCGACGAGTCCGACTATGCACTGGCCTTTGTCCTCACAGCCGACGGGCTGCGAGGCAATACGTCTCAGTGGTATCAGGTGAACGGAGAGTCTGGGCGCAGCACCTATCCCGACGATGATATGGCGGTGTTCCGCGATGCGCCCAATCCTGTCACTGACATTGAATACAACCATGTGGCCATCGGAGGTGTCTCTGTGGAGAAGGGTATCGCTGGCAGCATACCGTCTCCCATCGTCTCCGGGCAGCAGCAGGTGTACAACGGAACATTCAGCATCGACGGTAACGCGCTGGTGCAGGACAAGAGCCGTCTGCATGCAATCGTCCTGCTCATCAACAATGCCACCGGGCAGATTGTGAATGCAGCCAAGGCAGACATCGGCAACGGGGAGAACGGTAGCACAGGATTCTGGATGAAGGATGAGGGATTACGGATGAAAGATGAATACATCTACGACCTGCAAGGCCGTCGTCTCGCTCCCCGCTTCTCGCTCCCCACTCCCCGAGTAAAGAAGGGCATCTACATCATCAATGGTAAAAAGGTGGTAAGGTAGCGGATGAGTTATTTGGGCAAATTTGAGGAACAACAATAATAATAAATGATAAAGATTATGAAGACCTTTACAATTTTCAAAAGAGCAGCTGTAGTAGTGACAGCTATGTTGACAACCGCTTCGGGCCTTCAGGCGCAGGAAATCGGCGAGGTAGAAGGCTATGCCAACGTGTATATCACGGCGAAAGTCGTACCTACCGGAGGTGGCAGGGTTTGGCTGAGCGTGAACAAACCCGGGCAGGGACTTCCCAGCTGGAAGACAGACGAGTCTAAGCTGAACAGGGTGATGCCCGTTTCCGCTGACTACATTTATTTCTATGCCAATGCCCAGCCTTTAGGCGAAAACATCTTTGGCGGTTGGTACTTAGACGATGGTGACGGTGTGTTAGACATGACAAAGGACGAACTGCTGAATACCGACGAGCAGGCGCTCATCGTCTTCGACGCTGTGGAACTGACAGGCAGCGACTCGTATTATGAAACCGAGGCGGAAGCCAATGCTGCCACCAAGCCCACCGAGCCGCAGGCTGTGATTTTTGCCCTCTTCACCAACGGTGCTACGGTGAAGCCCGACGACTATATGAAGAAGTTTGGCAGCGTCAGCATCGACAAACCCAACAACACCATCGGCGACCGGGTGACAGTGTCGGCAACGCCCATTGAGGGCTACCGCTTTGAGTATTGGAAGAGCAAGCAGGGCTCCACACTTTTTGACACGGATAAGGGTATCATCAGCCGACAGAATCCCTACACCTTCACGGTGAAGGGCGGTGAGAAGCTGTATGCCTACTTCTCGGCCATCAACGCTCCGACGTATGAGTTCCCGGCAGAAGGTGGATGGAAGGTGCTCGATTTCAACAACACGACGGGTGCCTGGGTGCTGCATGAGCAGTCGCAAGCCATCTGCTATCTGTTCGACATGAGTGACTTGGAGTACGAGAACGGCCAGTTGGTGCTTCGAAGCGACGACGAGGCTTCCTGGTTCGACAATACGCAGACCTACAGCACCAGCTTTGAGCAGCGCAACGCTACTATGGTATACGGCGCGGGAACGGTCCGCTTTGGCTTTAGCCTGACTCAATACTACGAAGCAAACGTTGTGTTCGGACGTCTGAACAACGAAATGGTGCAGTATACAGGTGCCAAGGCCCTGACCGTCAAGGATCCGGAGAATGCGGCCTGCTACCACTTCTATCGCTTCGACGAAGAGCTGCAGGGCTTCTATGAGTTTGCCACCACCGACTTCATTGCTGATCCCGATGCGCCATCGTCGGTGACCATCCCTGCCCATACGGCCTATATCCGCCTGTCGGCTTACGACCTGACCGATCCTTCGCTGGGACTGAATATCGGCTACGAGATTCCCACCGTCATCGCTCTCTCTCCCAAGGCTTTCGAACCGTTCGAGGAGCAGGCAACAGCCATCGAGAAGGCTGCGATGAACATCACGGAGAACGAAGTGGGCGGAATGAAGATATATACCCTTAGCGGTATGAAGGTGAAGGCCACCGACCAACCCGGCATCTACATCATGAATGGCAGAAAGGTTGTGGTGAGGTAATTGCAGAATTATAGAATTATAAAATTATATAATTAAGGGATATTCTAAAAATTAATTAACTGATAGTCAGATATTTCTGACGATAATTCGATATAATTTTGTACCTTTGCAGTACCAAACGACGTAATCATGAAGAAAACGACGATATATAGG
>JAGBLC010000023.1 GCA_017635615.1 Prevotella sp. | reverse complement strand
TAGGTGTCAGAGAGGTTCTTGTAGGTCATGTTCACCTGATCCTTGTTGTCCTTATTGGCCTCAAGAGCCTTGTGGAACATCTCGATGGCGCGGTCGTACTGCTTGGCATCCTTCAGAGCAGTGCCATAGTAGGTGTAGTCGAAGCCTGAGATCTTGGCACTGTCGGAACGGTTGAAGAGGGCGTCGGCATACTGCAGGGCCTCGTCGGTGCGCTCCATATCGGTGAGGTTGTAGAAGGCCAGACGGTTCCAGGCAGCCTTGCGGGCATCGCGAGTGAGACCATACTTGGCGAGCTCAAGGCTCTTCTCACGATCCTGATGCATCCAGGAAGCCATGGCGTAGTTGGTGATATCGACATCCTCCATCTTGGTCTTGTCGACCTTTCCATAGTACTCAATAGCCTTGTCGAGCATGTTGGAGTTGTAGTAGATGCGGCCGGCAAGAGCGTCGACAGCAATGTCAGGACGCTGCGAGCGGAGGTCGTTGAGGTTGTTGACGGCTTCCTGAGGACTACGTCCGCGCAGGATGTTAGCATACTTGAAGTAACCCTCAGGGTCTTTGGGATCCCAATACTTGGCCTGCTGGTACATCTCGGCAGCCTTACCACCATCGTCCTGAGTGACGGCGATGTCGCCCATGAGGATGTAAGCCTTGGCAAACTTCTTGTCGCGAGCAGCAGCCATCTCGGCATACTTCGTTGCGTTGACGGGATCCTTGGCATCAAGGAAAGCCTGGCCGATAGCAACGAGCATCTCGGGATTCTTCTTGAAATCCTTTACGATGCCCTTCATCTGCTTATCGACATCAACCTTCGATGCGATGATGTTCTTCACCTGGCCGAGGACGGCCTTGTCTACTTGAGCCATTACGGGAGCGCTGAAGCTGAGCATCAGGGCTCCAATTGCGAAATATTTGAACTTTTTCATACCTTCTTCTTTTTTAAAGGGTTATACATTTTTATTTTAGGAGTTCAAGGAGTTCAAGACAATAGCCTTTCCTCTTTCATCCTTCTGCTTTCCTCTTTCATCCTTCATCTTTCGTCCTTGTTTTGATTGTATGACGAGAGGGAACTCCAAAAGTTAACTGCATTCAAATAAATTAACTAAAGAATTGCCTTCTACTTTCTGTGACGGAAGTAACAGGACGTTTTCAGCCTACTCCTCGTTGACATGGATGCTCTTCAGACGAATGTCACCCCGATAGGGCAGCATGTAACCAGTCTGGAAGATAATCATCTGGCCACGCGGGCTCTCAAGGAAATGGGCAAATCCCCAAGGCAATCCGCGTCGCGGGTCGGTGACGAGGGCATAGATGGTGCGTATGAGCGGATACTCCTGACTATAGATGTAGTACTGGTCGGGCTTACGGCTGTTACTAGGCGTGGCCTTGTCGAGCTTGGTGACCGACATGGTACGGATGTTTCTGTTTCGGGCAACACTGCCGTCGCCTCGCTTGTCATCGAGCCAGTTGCTGCCGATGATGCCGATGGCGCCGGGTGTTTTCTCTACGTAGTTGATGACCTCGGCACTGGTCTGCACGGCTGCCACGTTAGGATTGGCTATGGACTTACCGCCGAGAATAGAGTCTTCAACATAGTGTACGGCACTCGACTTCTTATTGTCGAATACCACGGTGATTTCTCCCTTTTTAGATCCGGGATAGATATCGCTCCACTTGGTGACCTCACCGTTGAGGATACGCCTTATGTCGGCAACGGTGATGCAGGAGTCGGTGTTCTCCTTGTTTTGGATGAGCGACAGTCCGTCGAAGGCCAGTATCATGGCCAAAGGTGTGAGTCCTCTGTCGATGAGGCTCTGGCGCTCCTCCTCCTTAAAGTTGCGCGCCGAGATCATGAGGTAGACCTCGCTTTTCAGCAACTTGGTAATGCCCTCAGACTCGCTGGTGTAGATGGGTTTGAGTTCGGCATTGCCTTTACATTGTATTTTCTCGAAGACTTCTCGTTCTTCTTCGATAATGGGACTAAAACTTTCGTCAGAGGCGAAACTAATCACCCCTGACGAAGCTGTGTCTGTTCGCCCGCTTTTGGGCTTCTTGTCTGAGCAGGATGCCCAAAGCGCGGCGACCAGTGTTAATCCTACGAACGTGTAAGATAAGTTCTTGTTCATTTCTTGATGTTTGCTTGCTATTACTGCAGTCTGAATGATACAGGCACGTTGTACTTCACGCGCACGGCCGAACCATTCTGCTTACCAGGAATCCAGTGCGGCATCGACTTGACGACGCGAGCGGCTTCCTTGTCGAGCGACGGGTCAACCGACTTGACGACCTTGACATCGGTGATAGAACCGTCCTTCTCGACGACGAACGATACGACCACACGACCCTGCACACCGTTCTCCTGTGCTACAACCGGGTACTTCACATTGTTGCTCAGATAGTCCATCAGGGCAGCCTGTCCACCGGGGAACGAAGGCATCTGTTCAACGACGTCGAAGACCTTGTTTTCGACTTCAGGTTTGGGCTCGGGCTGTGCCACGGCCTCTTTCAGTTTCAGCACCTCACCGGCTGCATCGTCATTACCCTTCACATCGAGGGCACCGATGGCGGTTTTGGTATTCATCAGCTCGTCCTGAGTCTTCAGCTCGTCCTCGGGCTTCACTTCATCGTCCTTCTTGATGACAGGAGCGGTGAACTTCACCGAGCTCTTTACGCGCTCAACGACCTTTTCGGGCTGCTGAATCTCGACTTTCTTCTGCTTCACTTCAGCCTTCTCTTTCGGTTTCTCGAGAGCGGAGAGTTCCTGGACGGTAGTCACAGCAACCTTCTTGTTGGCCTCGGTGATAACATTATTCACCTTAACGGCGATGAATGCAAGAGCAGCTATAGCGAGCATGATGAGAATAGACTTCACGTTTCTGGCAGAAGTGCCCTTACGCAGCTTGTAAGCTCCGTAATCCTGGTTTCTACCTTCAAACACGAGGTCGACCCACTCATTGTTTACTAGATCTATTTTTGCCATTTTCTTAAGCTATTAAAAGTTAGTACTAGATTTCGACTTCCTTCACGCCAGCTTCCTTGAGGAGTTTCAAGTCGTCGGGAGTGATATCGTCAATCACATACTTACCAATGCTGCAAATCTGCATTTCATCGAGAGCACGCACCACGTTGACATAAGCTGCCTTATCGGTAGGTTTGATAATGACCGTCATGGTCTGAATCTTCTGACCAGAGCCCGTGATGTCACCAGCCTTGATTTTGGCAAGCTCAATGTTGTAGATAGAGTCATTCCACTGTGAGGGATGAGCCAGGCGTTTCTCGTCGAGTTTGGCCTTAGCCATCATGACGTCGCGCACAGGCTGCGTGTTGTCCTCAGTGACGTGGGTAATCAGAACCTTACGGATGCCTTCCTTACCCCAGTCGGCCTTCTGAAGGCATGTGGGATCGTCGTACTTCGGGAGTCCAGCCACATAGTAGAGGTGGTCCTTGTCGGCGGTGACATACATCGTGATGGTGTATGACGCCTTTGTCACAGACTTGTCCTCATCGGTCATGTTCTGGTCCTTACTAGGCATCGTCAACTCCATAGTCTGCGGCTTGGCCAAAGTGGAGCAGAGCATGAAGAAGGTAATAAGAAGCATCATCATATCCACCATCGGCGTGAAGTCGACGCGGGTCTGCATCTTCTTTTGTTTACTTGCTTTCTGTTTTGCCATACTTTAGTCCTCCTGATTAGCCTTATATGAAGTGATGAGATAGTAACGGTTCTCGTTCATATCACGCAATTCACCCATAATTTTCTTGATTACCTTATAGGGTGTGTTCTGGTCGGCCTTGATAGCGACTTTGATTTCGTCGTTAGCATTGCGAGCCTCTTTCACCCACATCTGGAATTCACTTTCGCCGCCATCGATACTGTCGAGGGGGATACCTCCCTGCTGCTTGATAGCGAGATTTCGTGCATCGGGGTCGAGGTTGAGATAGGCTTCGAGCTTATCCATCGGCATACCCCACATACCATCCTCAAGGAATGCTGTGCGCTGGAGCGGATTGATGGACACGCCATACTGTCCTGCCATGCTCAGCAATGCTTCCACTGAGTGATGCTCATTATCCATGCCCATATATATGCGGCCGATGGAATCGACCAAGATATTGAGCACGTTAGTCTCCGGAACCTTGATCTCCGATACAGACATAGGTGTGGTGACGGTTGTCGGCTCCTTCTTCATGAACGTAGAGCTCATCATGAAGAATGTAAGCAGCAGCACCATGACGTCTGACATAGGAGTCATATCGATCCAGATGTCCGCTTTCTTAATTTTTACTTTACCCATAATGATAAATGTTTTAAAGGGTTAGCAAAAATTAAGCCTCTTCTGTGTGGTTTGCTTCGTAGGTCTGAGCGATTGAATAACCAACCTCGTCGAGGGCGTATGTCAACTTGTCGATCTTGTTCGTGAAGTAGTTGTAAGCAACAACGGCTACCCACGAAGTCAAGATACCCGAAGCCGTGTTAACCAGAGCCTCAGAAATACCTACTGACAGAGCAGCAGAGTCACCACCACCGGTAGCAGCCAGAGCTGCGAACGAACGGATCATACCTACCACAGTACCGAACAGAGCGGTCAGCGTACCGAGAGTAACGATGGTACCCAGGATCGGCATGTTCATCTGCAGGGTGGGCATCTCGAGCTGAGTAGCCTCCTCGTGAGCCTGCTGGATCTTAGCGACCTTCTGAGCCTTCTTCATACCGGGAGTAGCTTCCATCTCCTTGTAAGCCTTCAGCGAAGCGCCTACAACGTTAGCAACAGTACCACGCTGGTCGTCGCAGAGCTTCTGAGCCTTTGCGAAGTCACCTTCCTTCAGAGCCTGCTTGATGTTAGCAACGAACTTGGGGAGCTTACCCTTACCGAAAGCGGTGCGGAGAGCGAGAGCGCGCTCAACGCTGAGAGAGAGAGCGGTGAACAGCAGCGTGATGATCACAGGCACGACGATACCACCTTTGTAGATAGTACCGAGCATGTTGGTGGGCTCGTTAGCGGTGTCACCCTCTTTGAAGTTAGCGGGGTTACCGAGCACGTACATGTAGAAGAGAACTGCTGCGATGAAACAGAAAACGATAATCCAGATTGCGGCCTGGACACCCTGGAAGCCCTGAGATTTCTTCGGGGCTGCGGCTTTAGCTTGTGTAGTTGCCATAATTTAAAATTTTAATTTTTTTGGTTATTAAAAGAGTTTAAGTTGATAATTATCTAAATTTGAACACGCAAAGATAACAATTTATGAGAAAGTATCCCAACGATTAAGAAGTTTTAACTATCAAAAAATGCATTTTTCTGTGTTTTAGGCCAGTTTTGCCAGTGCCTGAGCAATCCGTTGGAGTGCTTTTCGGATGTTTTCGTCGCTCGTGGCGTAGCTCATGCGGAAGCAGTCGGGATCGCCGAAGGCGTCGCCGCCGACGGTAGCCACGTGGGCTTCCTGCAGCAGGTAGAGGGCCAGGTCGGTGCTGTTGTTGATGGTAATGCAGGTGCCGTTGCTCTCGTAGCGCTTGCCATAGAAGCTTGAACACTTCGGGAACAGGTAGAAAGCGCCGTCGGGGCGGTTCACCTCGAGGCCCGGTATCTGGCTGGCCAGTTCCACGATGAGGTCGCGTCGACGCTCGAAGGCCTGGCGCATCTCCTCTACGCAGTCCTGCGGCAGGGTGTAGGCGGCCTGGGCGGCCTTCTGGCTGACGGAGCACGGTCCGCTGGTGTACTGACCCTGCAGCTTGTTGCAGCCTTTGACGATCCACTGCGGTGCGGCCATGAAGCCGATGCGCCAGCCCGTCATGGCATAGGCTTTCGACACGCCGTTGACGATGATGGTGCGCTCCTTCATGCCGGGGAACTGGGCGATGCTCTCATGGTGACCTATATAAATAATGTGTTCGTAGATTTCGTCGGCCAAGACGTAGAGGTCGTCATGTCGCAGGACGACCTCGGCCAGCGCCTGCAGCTCGTCGCGGGTGTAGACGCTGCCTGTGGGATTGCTGGGCGAGCAGAGGATGAGCATGCGCGTCTTCGGGGTGATGGCGGCCTCGAGTTGCTCAGGCGTAATCTTGAAGTTCTGCTCGATGCCGGCGCGTATGTGCACAGGCTTGGCTCCTGCCAGCAGGGCCATCTGCGGATAGCTCACCCAGTAGGGTGTGGGGATGATGACCTCCTCGCCGTCGTCGACCAGCGCCATGACGGCATTGCAGACACACTGCTTGGCACCGTTCGACACCAATATCTCGTCGGCCGAATAGTCGAGGTGGTTCTCGTTCTTCAGCTTGGCCACGATGGCCTGTCTGAGGTCGGCATAGCCCGGCACAGGCGAATAGCGCGACCAGTTGTCGTCGATAGCCTGCTTGGCGGCCGCCTTGATGCCGTCGGGCGTGTTGAAGTCGGGCTCGCCCACGCTGAGGTTAATCACATCGATGCCCTGTGCCTTCATCTCGGCACTTTTCTGCGACATCGCCAGTGTGGCAGAGGTTGCCAACCTGTTAAGTCTTTCTGCAAGTTTTGCCATTGCTGTTCTATTGTTATTTGTTGCAGGGGTGCTTATTATCTTTTTTAAAATTTCAGAATGTACGCGCACGATAATGGTAGCCTCATTCATCAGACATTCATTTCGGCAATGCGGTCGACGATTTTGCGGTTGGTCTCGACGATGACGCGCAGGTCGTGATGCAGGCGCAGGCGGAACTTCCACATGCGGAAGTAGAGGAACAGGCCTACAGGCACCACGATGGCTGCCACGATGTTCATCCAACGGCGCTCGAAGGGCCGCGTGTGGGCCTTCACCGACACCACGGGGTAGTGGTTGAGCTCGGTGAGCACGAACTTGTCGCGCGTGTTCGAAAGGTCGTCGATGACAGCCTCCATCTCGTCGCTGATACGCTCTATCTCGTGGTCGGGCTCGTAGCGGAAAAACACCTTCACGGGGTTGGGCATGCGCAGGAGGCTGTGGTCGCGGGCATAGGAGGCCACCTCCTGACTGATGCGGTTGAGAGCCGTGGCGTCGGCCTGGTAGTCGGGGTCGCTGATGATGACCTCCTTGCCGAAGACGTGGCGCTTCTGGCGTAGTCCGAGCAGCCGACGGAAGAACGTGCGGTAGGCGTCCATATTGAACACCACAGAGTCGTTGTTGGCCTTATAGGTGAAGAAGGCTGCCACGGGTATGAGCACGGCGGGCGCCAGGCCCTTGCCGAACCAGACGGTCCACACGCCGATGCGCGCCATGCGGTAGCCGGTGTTGTCGAGGATGTAGAAGATGATGTAGACGATGACCGATATAATCACGGGAATGCCCAGTCCGCCCTTGCGGATGATGGCACCGAGGGGTGCGCCGATGAAAAAGAAGATAAGGCAGGAGAGGGCGAGCGTGAACTTATTGATGGCCTCGATGTCGTGGCCGCGCAGGATGCGGTCGCCGTCTTCCGAGATCATGCTCTGGAAGTCGAGTTCGCTGAGTTCCGACTGCACGGTGCTCATTGCCATGCTGACGGCGCGCGAGCGCTGGTCGTCGCTCAGGCGGTTGAGCAGCGTGTCGATGTTCATTGTCTTGGCCTCGGCGCGCTTCACGGCTGCCGTTGAGTCGCTGCGCGAGAGCTGCAGCGAGTAGTAGTAGCGTTTCTGCGCAGCGTCGTAGAACTGCCGGCCTATGCTGTCGTAGACGTGGTTGAGCGAGTCCTTGTCGTAGAGAATCTGCTCCAGCCCCTTGCCGCGGGCGTCGTTCGAGAAGAGCGAGGCATCGGCCACGTTGAAGTCGCCGTCGTAGTCGAGCACGAGCTGCTTTGTGGTGAACGTCTGGCGCTGATAGGGCACCGACGCCGAGCCGCCGAACTGCTGGGACTGCATGTTCTCGAACCACTCGCCGCTCCAGAGCGACAGCAGCAGGTGCTGCTTGTCGGCCGTAGACTGCAGCATGCCCGAGTCGGCCAGGATAATCTGCTGGTCCTCGTAGCTGCCCGTCATACGGTAGATCATGATGCCGTACAGATGGCCCGTCTCCATGTCCTTCTGCTGCACGTAGATGTTGCTGCCGGGGATGCCGTCGTAGAAGATGCCCTCGGGAATCTCCAGTTCGGGACTCTTCTGCTTCATCGAGAGCAGCAGCTGGCGCATCTTCACGTTGGCGTCGGGGCCCACGTAGTTCTGGAAGTAGAACGATCCGAACGTGATGACGACGGCCACGACGATGAGCGAGCGCATGGTCTGCATGAGCGAGATGCCGGCGGCCTTGATGGCGGTGAGCTCGCTGCTCTCGCCGAGGTTGCCGAACGTGATGAGCGACGACAGCAGCAGGGCCAGCGGCAACGCCTGGGGCACGAGCATCAGACCCATGTACCAGAAGAACTTCGCCATGACCTCCATCGAGATGCCCTTACCGATGAGCTCGTCGACGTAGCGCCATAGGAACTGCATCATCAGCACAAACTGGCTGACGACAAACGTACC
>JAGBLC010000022.1 GCA_017635615.1 Prevotella sp. | reverse complement strand
CATCGTAGCCCACCTGTGTGCCACTGACACCACCGGCGAGCAGCACGAAGATGTTGCCCGTGAAGGCCCGTGCCGTACGATAGTCGAGACCTTGGCGCACGAGATAGGAGACGGGCACGTCGATGTTGCTCCATGTGCCGTTGCGCGGGATGTCACCGATGCAGGGATGACCCTCGTAGTCGCCCGTGCCGAGCGGGAGGAAGGCCGTCTTACCGTTGCCGTCGACCACATAGAACTCGATGTTGTCCGTGTAGGTAGTCTTCACGGCGAAGTGCAACGTATAGCGGCTGTCGATGGCAGAGAGGTTGACACCGCTGCCGCCGATGTTGTAGCCCAGTCCGCTCCAGCCGCTTGTGCCCACTTCGGCCAGCATATACTTACCCTCCACGCCAAACGAGTTGTTATCGGTCGGCGTCAGGAACGAGAAGGTGTTCTCCCACGCATAGAGGTTCTGCGAGGAGCCGTTTGGACCGATGTTCGTCACGAAGGAGTCGTTCAGATACTTCCCTTGCGTCTCGTCGTCAAGATAGATGACGTAGTAGTCGCCCGCGGGGAAGGCAAAGGGTTCCTCGCTTGCTGATGTGATGGCGATGGTACGCTCGTCGATGCTCTCTTCAGCCGGCAGCTCGTAGGCCGAAGCCGGACCATAGAGGAAGATGGCATCGTAGCTCACCTCCGTGCCGGCCACACCGCCGAGCAGGATGTTCAGCACGTTGCCGGTGAAGTTGCTCGATGTCGAGAAGTCGAGACCGTAGTTGGCACGCAGCAGGGCCAGCGGGATGTCGATGCTGCTCCAAGTGCCGTCGCGGTCGAAGTCGGCTATCGGGGCATGTCCGTCGTAAGGTTCCTGTCCGAGCACGATCTGTGCCTCCGTGCCACGTCCGTCGATGAGGGCAAACTCTATCGGTCCTGCATAGGTCGTCTTCACGGCCAGATGGAGGGTATAGCTGTTGGCGATGCCCGTAAGGTTGAGCGGTTGGCCGCTGGCAGCCACGTTGTAGCCCATGCCACTCCAGCCTACCGTACCCACCTGTGCGGTGATGTAAGCGCCGTCGACACCGAACGAGTTAGGTCCCGACGTGGTGGGGAAGCTGATGGTGTTCTCCCACGAATAGAGGTTGCGCGTCGTGCCGTTAGGACCTATCTCGCGCACTTCGCCAATGCTGGCGCGGTTGAGTGTCTCGCTGTCCATGAAGATGGTGTAGTAACGATGGTCGGCCTGGAACTCGAAGGGGTTCTGCTTCGGATTCTGAATCTTCGTCACACGGACGTCGAAGTTGGTCTCATCGGTATCGGGCTGTGCATCCTTCGGACCGTAGAAGAAGACGGCATCATAGCCGAACGACGTCGTCGGGTCGCCACCGCCAAGGACGACGAAGAAGTTGCCCTCGTAGTCGGTATCGTTGCGGAAGTCGAGTCCGAAGTTGCGCTGCAGGTATTCCATCGTCACGTCGATGCTGTGCCACTGTCCGTCGCGCTTGAAGTTGGCCACGGGCTGATGGAAGGCACCATCGCTTTCGAAAGGTGTCTCGCCCAAGACGATGTGGGCCGCATGACCGGAACCGTCGTTGACGATGAAGTCGAGCGAGGCCTTCGAATACGACTTCACAGCCAAGTGAAGCTTGAAGTCTTTGTTCAGGCACGACAAGTCGAGGTCGCCAGCTTCGCTGTTCACATTATAGCCCAGTCCGCTCCAGCCTTTGCTGCCCACGGTCAGGGCGATATATCCGCCAGCCACGCCGAAGGAGTTCTCACCGTCGGCATCGTCGTAGATAAACGTTCCTTCCCAGTTCCAGCTGTTCTGCGAGCCTCCGTTGTCGCCGCAGTTCAGGTAGCGGTCGTCGGGCATATTGTCCTCGCGGGTCTTGGCGTCAACGTAGATGCCATAGTAGCGATAGTCGTCGCTGAACAGGAAGGGATTCTCCTTCGGTGTCGGCACATCGGTGACGGTGATGCCTTCGTCGGTCGTGGAGTTCTCGCCGACATCGCCCGGATCGGGTTCTGTGCCGCCGGTGCTGATGGGTGTGCCTTCAACGGTAGCCATATCGGCATCGCCGACAGCACTCCTCACCAGCTTGATGAGCGAGAGACAGAAGGCGCGAGCGTTGTCTTTCTTGATGGTGAGCGTCTGCTTGCCTGCGGGCAGCGTCACATCGATGGCATAGCCCGTATAGGTGTTGGCATTGTCGGTGGGTGTCAGCTCTATCTTTGAAGCCAGGGTGTTGCCTTCGCTGTCGAGGACATTGACACGCGGCACGAGGTTGGTTCCCTCCGGGCGTACACCGCGCAGGATGAGCTGATACTGTCCGGCCTCGGCTACCTCCACCTGATAAGTCATGCTGACGGCGTTGCCCTGAAGGTAGAGTTCCACGCTGTCGCGCGTCAGGGGGTCGATGCCTTTCCGGATGGAAGTCAGGGCATTGACATCGACGAAGCTGTTGACGGGGATTACCTCGCCCACTTGATAGTATTGCTCGGTGTCGAAGGGCGACATGTTGACATAGGCGAAGCCGAGCGGCGAGAGCGTTCCGGCAGGAATGCCCTTGGCGCGGTTGACGTATTCCAAGAGGTTGTAGAAGGGATAGGCATTGCTTCCGCGAGCCTTGAACCAAGCATAGCGGAAGACATACTCGCTCTTCTCTAACGAGGCCACCTTCTGAATCATCTGTTGCTGCTGCTGCTCAGCGGTGATGCCGTCGCTCTCCCAGGAACAGAACTCGGTGAGCCACACCTGCTTGCCGTATTTCTTGGCGAAGTTCTCTACGAAGGAGAGCATCGCCGCCGGAGCATCCATATAGCAGTGGAGGGCGAGATAGTCGATGCGCGGTTCCTTGTTATAGCGTTGTTTGTAGGCTGCAATAAAGCCGTCCATCCATGCTTCGGGCTGGTAGGTCTGTCCATCGTTGATGGCTCCGTCGGGATAGTTCAGGGCGGGAGCCACGAGCGAGAGATTCAGCTCGTCGGCCAGCTGTTCGAGCTGCGGCCATTTCTCGGCTGCCTGGGCGGGTGTCATGTTGGCCTGTGCATGGAAGTTCGGCTCGTTGAAGCCCAGCAGAAACTTGTCTTGCGGATGACTCTGATAGTAAGAGCGGAGCGTCTCGATGTTGAAACCGCCATTCCAAGCCATGGGGACGAATTCGAGTTGAGCGTTGAGCGCTGAGAGTAGAGAGGGTGGTGTTGCTCCCCAGTTGTACCACCACGCACAGCCTTTCGAAAGGGCTGTGACGTCTTCGGCGTAGCTCAGCGAGTTTTCACCGAAACCACGCTTGTTGCTTCTCGACAAGCCGTCGGCCATCACCGACTGAGCGACCAAGGCGAGAATAAGTGATGAAAACAATACTTTCTTCATTGTATGACTTTACGTTTTGCGTTGATGATGACTTGACGGGTGTTGGGTGATGGGGTTTGGCGTCCTTGGAGGTCGTAGACACGTTGGCAAGACTGAGTCTTGCCGTACTGAACAGCCTGGATGGCGGTTGGTTCAGCGGGCTGTTCAACCTCGATGACGGAGGTGACGGGAGCTTTCGGACCGTGGAAGAAGCAGGCATCGAAGTCGAGCGAGAGTCCGGGCGACTTGCCGACGAGTGCACAGAGATAGTTCTTGTTGACATAGGCTGTCGCACCATCGAAGGTGAACTCGTACTGGTCTTCGAGATAGGTCATGGGTATCTCGATGTCGTACCAGTTGCCGTCGCGCGGGAAGTCGGCTACGGGATCTACTCCATCGTAGGCCGACTGTCCGAAGACGAGGTGAGCCTCGGTGCCATAGCCATCGGTCAGATAGATGTCTATCGACTGCGATGTGAAGCTGCGCAAAGCCATGTGGAAGGAGTAGTCGCTGTTGATCCAGTGGAGGTCCATCGGTGCTCCGTTGGCAGCCACGTTATAGCCGAGGCCAGACCACCCCTTCGAGGAGCCTACGCGCCACGACTGATAGCCGCCTGTCTGGCCATACCAGTTGGAACCGTTGGCATCAGCCCATACTACCGTTTCCTCCCACGACCAGATGTTGCGTCCGTTGTCGGGGTCGGCTCCCATCCATACGAAGTTGTCGTCGGTCAGTCCGAACTGTTCTTTCAGCTTCGGCCGAACCTCGTCGCTCAGCTGAATGAGGAAGTAGCTCTCGTCGGGCGAGAACTGAAACTGAATCTGTTTGTTTTCTCCCAGCGAGGGAGTGATGCTGATTTCCTGTGCACATAGGGTGGCAGATGCCATCAGGCACGATAAGAGTAGAATGTTTTGTTTCATGTCATCTTAAAAATTTAGTTTTGTTGTCAGATAAAAAAGCAACCATCGAAGACGTATTCACAGCCAAGGCTGTAACTGTGTTTTCGATGGTTGCTTGTTGTTAAGTTTTTATAGCGACTATAGTTTTTATAGCGACTATAGCTTCTATAGTTTCTATAACTATTGCTTATGCTACCTTCTCCAGACGCTTCATCATGGCGAACATGAAGAGAGCAGAAAGGATGCAGAGCACTGCGAAGACGGCCCAGACGATCCAGAGCTTCAGACCGCCCCAGAGGAGTCCGCCGACCATGACGAGCTGGTTGCCGATGGCTGTTGCGACGAACCATCCGCCCATCATCATGCCCTTATACTTCGGAGGAGCTACCTTCGAGACGAAGGAGATGCCCATCGGAGAGAGGAGCAGTTCGCCGAATGTGAGCACGAGGTAGGTGACGATGAGCCAGTAGGGCGAGACGAACATGCCAGCCTCGCCAAGGGCTTTCTGCTCGTCGGGCGACGGCAGGTTGCGTGAACCGTACATCATCAGGCAGAAGGCGGCAGCGGCAACAATCATACCGTAGGCAATCTTTCGCGGTGCAGAGGGCTCCTTACCCTTAGCTGCCAGCGAACCGAAGATGGCCATCGAGACGGGAGTGAGGGCTACAACATAGAAGGGGTTGAACTGCTGGAAGATAGGAGCAGAGATGTCTACGCTGCCCGTAGCACGATAATACTTGAAGACGAGGATGCCCAGGGCGGCGAGGATGACCAGTGCCGAGATGCCTTTGGCCTTGGCTGTCTTGCTCTGGAAGAGCGAGAAGAGGGCATAGACGATGAAGATGACCATGACGAGGTTGATGACGTCGAAGGGCATGGTGTGCACGCCTTCGGCCGACTTCTCGGTGAACTCGTTGGCGAAGTAGGTGAGCGACAGACCGTTCTGGTGGAAAGCCATCCAGAAGAAGACGACGACGGCGAATACCAGACAGAGGGCGACGATGCGCTCCTTCGTCTCGGCCTTTGTCAGCTCGGGCTCGCTGGTTTCTGCAGCTGCATCTTTCTTTGCGTCTTTCTTACCACCCTCGGTGTGGCGGAAGGTAGAGCGGAAAGCGTAGTAGATGGCGATGGAGAGGATGAGCGAAGCGCAGGCCACGGCAAAAGCGAAGTGGTAAGCCTCGCCATCCT
>JAGBLC010000214.1 GCA_017635615.1 Prevotella sp. | reverse complement strand
TGCTGTGTGCTACTTCCCACGCTGACCTCACCGTAATAGTAGAAGGTATCGGTGATGAGGTTGTTGGGGAAGGTTATCTTCTCGATGTTGGTCGTCGTGGCATTGCCCGAACAGCTATGTGCCAGGACGACAAACTGGTATGTTCCGGGTTCCACTGTCAGGTTGACGGTGCCGAAGTCGCTGTCGTCGGCCTTCTGGTTGACGGCCTTCACGCGTTCGCCGTCTTGATAGAGGGCCACGTTGATGTGCGAGCACAGCGCTGTGATGTCCTGTGGGGCACGGGTGTCAAACGGTATCTGCTCAAAGCCCGCGATGCGCAGGATGAGGTTGGCCGTTTCTTCGGGTTCGTCTTTCGGTTCGTCGAAGACTGCTTTCTCGCACGATGCGAGCAAGAGGATGGCCATGAAGGCCAGTGTTGATGTCTTTGTTTTCATGATTATTATGAATAGAAAAGTTTTAGTTACGCAGTTTCTCGATGGCATGGACGACGATGTGGCCGCGACCCATGTCGATGAGTCCCTCCTGGTGCATCCGCTTCAGCTCGTTAGAGAGGTTCAGCCTGCTCTCGCCAATCATCCTGGCCATATCCTCCATACGGATGAAGAGCTCTTTCCTGCCGGCAGGACGGATGCAGCGGTCTTCGATGAAGCGGGCTATCTTGTTGCGGAGTCCTTTCGGCGGCACACGCCACGGCAGTCGCCCGATGCACTGGCTCTGAGCACTGATGATGTTGAGCAGATTGATGCGGAACACCTCGTAGTCGGTGCTGAGACGCATCACCTCCACTTTCTCTAAGCGGATGAAGTGACACTCCGTCTGGGCGACGAAGGTCTTGGTGAAACGCTGCGACAACCCGAAGAAGCACTCGGGCTGGAGGATGGCAGGCGCCGCCATCGCTTCGACGACGGTATAGCTGTGGTCGTCGGCGATGCTGCTCACACTGAGCGACCCCTTGACGAGCAGGTGGAGGGGCTCACAGACATCACCCTCGCTGACGACGGTCTTCCCCTGCGCCACCTTGTGGAATCCCAGTTTGGCATGAGCCATCACCTCGTTGATGTCAGCGAAGCTCATGCCTTGAAACAAGGGCAGCTCCATCAGTTGTTCTGTAAACTTCATACCGCTCTCTCCTACTCTGCCGGTTTGGTTATTCTTCTATGATTCGTTGCTTCATCGAGGGCGAATACCAGATGGCATACTCCCCCTTCTGATTGGTATAGATGAGATAGGCCATCAGCTCAGGATGCTTCTCCAGGATGCGCTGCGCACCCTCTAAGCCAAGCACCATGAAGGCGGTGGCGTATGCGTCGGCCGTAGCACAGTCGGCAGCCAGAACGGTGGCCGAGAGGATGTTATGCTGTACGGGATAACCTGTTTGCGGATCGATGGTGTGGGCATATTTCTTGCCGTCCTGATAGTAGAAGTTGCGGTAGTTGCCGCTGGTGGCCAGGGCTTTGTCTTTCAGCTTCAGCACGGCCTGCAGCTCGCCACTGTCGCCTTCGTTGTTGGCATTGGGTGCGTTCACGCCGATGCGCCATGCCTCGCGCTTCTCGTTGACACCCCGTGTGACCACCTCGCCCCCTATCTCGACCATCAGGTTGGCCACGCCACGCTTCTTCAGCATCCGTGCCACCACATCGCAGCCATAGCCCTTGGCAATGGCACTGCAGTCGAGCATCGTCCGTGGGTCTTTCTTCCGCACATGTCCGTCGGCGAGACTGATTTTCTGGTAGCCCACCATCTTCAGCAGACTGTCCACCTGGTGCTGCGTGGGTTTGATTCCCTCCTTGAAACCAAAGCCCCAGGCATTGACAAGCGGTGCCACGGTGATGTCGAAGGCTCCGTCGGTCTCCTTCGATACCTTCTCGGCCAGACGGAACACCTCGGTGAACATCCGTCCTGGCTGCACATCCTCGTTGCGGTTGATGCGGGCGATGTCCGACTGCTCGTTGAACATCGACAGGGCCTGGTCAACCTTCTGCAGCTCTGCCTCGATGGCCGGCTTCAGGCTCTTGTCGCTCTGATAGGTGATATGGTACATCGTGCCGAACACCATGCCCTCGTCGTGCTGGTAAGGCATCGACTGCTGTTGACGGATGATGAGCACCGTCCCCACGACGAGGAAGGTCAGGAAAGCCAGTTGGAACAGACGTTTGGTAGACATGTATCTTATAATTGTCAATTATCAATTATCAATTCTCCGCTCGGCCCCAAAGGGACGCTTTCATAGCGAAGCGGAGAAAGAATTATCAATTCTCAATTCTCAATTCTCAATTTTCAATTGATCTCAAGGATTACGTTGAAGGTCATGCCGAAGTTCGATTTCGCCGTCTTGCCAAAGCCCGGCACATACCAGCTCTTTCCCAGAGGGCCTTCGTTCTTGCTCAGTCGGTTGCGATAGCGGACGCTCCACCCCAGGTGGAAGGGTCCCCAGATGGTGGCATCGACACCGGCTGCCAGTTCCAGCCAGTGGTAATGGCAGTTCATGTCGTGGGCTTCGAAGTGGGCCAGCTCGTTCCACACGGGGTCGGTCACGCCGGGATGACCCAGGTCGTATTTGTAGTTGGTGTAGGCATAGCGCGCGCCGAGATAGAGGCGGTAGAGGTCGTGTTTGTTCCTCAAGAGGTTGTAGTCCATACCGATACGCCCGTAGGGGGCACTCGTCTTGTACTTCACCTCCGTGGCACCGTCGACATAGTCGCAGCTGCCATAGCCCACCTCGACAATGGGAAAGTAGCGGTCGCGCAGGTTCACCCTGACAGCGCCTTCCACCTGGCCGTAGTCGCCAAAGAGGTGCATGGCCGGTCCGAAGAGGTCGGCCGAGACGGCCACGCCCCGGAAGAGCGGTAGCGTATCGGGCTGTTCTACCACTTTCTTCACCTTACGGCCCATCTGCGCCTGCATGGGCAGGGCCACGAGCAGCAGCAAGAGGCTAATCGAGAGAGCGGAAATAGATGCGGAAATGTTCTGTCTGCGAGTCATAGTCGACCTTGGGATTGTTGATGACGATACTGTCGATGATATTCTTTGTGTAGCTGATGTCGGTGATGGTGTGGAAGAAGGAAGGGTTGCAGTCGGCCGATTCGAAGTGCATCTCGTCCGACTTCTTCACCACGACGGTGTCCATCTTCTCCAACCGATAGGTGATGGTGTTGACGAAGGTGCCGCTGTCCGTCACCAAGGTGTCGTTATACGAACGCGTGCCGTGCATCACGAAGTAGAGCTCATCCTGCGGGTTCTCGTAGCTCATGGCCACCTGCAGGACCGACACCTTGGTGTCTTGGTTGATGAGCACACCGTCGTGTTCGGGTGTGAGCCGCCGGGTGAGGATGGAGAGCGAGTCGCTCAGCGTGTCGGGTGTCCCGTCGGCCTTGTACAGGTAATAGTAGGAGTAGACGCTGTTGTTCAGCGGACAGTCTATCGACGAACAGCCCACCACCAGCATCAGCGCCATCGCCATATATAATAAGGTAAGACCCCTCTTCATAATTGAGAATTGATAATTGACAATTGATAATTACGATTGACCACTTCTAACACCCAACTCCTCCTCTATCTGGTAGTCGTTGCGATTCTGCGACGACCTACTGATCAGGTCGCCGATGAAGCCTGTCAGGAACAGCTGCGTACCTATCATCATCATCGTCAGGGCAATGTAGAACCAGGGCGAGTCGGTCACCAGTCGTTGCGGCACATGGTGCCACAGCGCCCAGAGCTTGTCGATGCCAATGCCCAAGGCGGAGAGGAAGCCGATGAAGAACATGATGGTGCCGAGGAAGCCGAACACGTGCATCGGCTTCTTGCCGAAGGTGCTCAGGAACCACAGCGTCAGCAGGTCGAGATAGCCGTTGACGAAGCGGTTCAGGCCCATGAACTTCGACTTGCCGTATTTGCGTGCCTGATGGTGCACCACCTTCTCGCCAATCTTGTCGAAACCGGCATTCTTGGCCAGATAGGGGATATAGCGGTGCATCTCGCCATACACCTCGATGTTCTTCACCACATCACGGCGATAGGCCTTCAGGCCGCAGTTGAAGTCGTGCAGGTTCTTGATACCACTCACCTTACGCGCCGTGGCGTTGAAGAGCTTGGTGGGCAACGTCTTCGAGATGGGGTCGTAGCGTTTCTGCTTGTAGCCCGAGACGAGGTCGTAGCCATCGACGGTAATCATCCGATAGAGTTCGGGTATCTCGTCGGGCGAGTCCTGAAGGTCGGCATCCATTGTGATGACGACATCGCCCTGCGCGGCCTTGAAGCCACAGAAGAGCGCCGGACTCTTGCCATAGTTGCGGCGGAACTTGATGCCCTTGACATGCTGCGGGTCGCGTCCGCTCAGCTCGCGGATGATGTCCCACGAATGGTCGGTACTACCGTCGTTGATAAAGATCACCTCATAGGTGAATCCGTTCTGCTTCATCACGCGCTCTATCCACGCATAAAGCTCGGGTATCGACTCGTCCTCATTGTACAGAGGCACCACTACGGAAATATCTGTCTTATTCATCTTCTTTCTTTTATTTACCTATTTCTTTTTTTATCCCTCCCCCTCGGGGAGGTTAGGAGGGGTTCTTTTATCCCTCCCCCTCGGGGAGGTTAGGAGGGGTCCCCTCGGGGAGGTTAGGAGGGGTCCCCTCGGGGAGGTTAGGAGGGGTCCCTCGGGGAGGTTAGGAGGGGTTCTATTTTCTCATCACGATCGCCACGGGGAGACTGACGAAGACAGCCATCATCAGGTTGGTGGAGAAAAACTGCAGG
>JAGBLC010000213.1 GCA_017635615.1 Prevotella sp. | reverse complement strand
TTCTCCAAATCGTGATAGTAAAGATGTCCGCGTCTTTAATTCTCCAATTTGTGATAAAAGAATTGCAGCGCATAGGGGATGAACCTAACCTTAGCGGAAAAGCGTGAAGTTGATGCTGCCGTAGCTACGATGCTCAATGAAGCGGGGATGGGTGGCGAAGTCGTTCTGCTTGCCGTGCTCGAAGACGAAGATGCCGCCCTCCTTCAAGAGATTGCCGCTGAGCACGAGGTCGGGAATCTCAGCGAGGCGGGGTAGGGCATAGGGCGGATCGGCAAAGATGACATCGTATTGTTGATGGCACGACTTCAGAAAACGGAACACATCGGCACGGACGGCTACACAGCGGTCGGTGCCGAGTTTTTGTATACATTGCTTGATGAAGGCGTGATGGTCGCGGTCGGCCTCGATGCTCGTCACCTGCGGACAGCCACGCGACACAAACTCCAGCGCGATGCTCCCCGTGCCAGAGAAGAGATCGAGCGCATAGGCTTCCTCCCAGTCGACGTAAGCCGACAGCACGTTGAAGATGTTCTCCTTGGCGAAGTCGGTAGTGGGACGCGCCTTAAACGTGCGCGGCACGTCAAACCTCCTGCCTTTATATTCTCCAGTAATGATTCTCATTCTGTCACTCTCCCCTTAATGTTTAATGTTTAATTTTTCACGTAGTAGGCCATCAGGTCGTAGGGCATCCCTTTCACCTGAGTGACGCCGGCGCGGTTGAACTCGGCAGTAGGGTTCACGACGAAGGCGTTCTGCACATACTGTCGCAAAGTCTGCAGCAGGTCGTCGCGCTCGGGGATGGCCCCTGCCAAGTGGAGCTCGTCCTTCTGTTGGTCCATGCCTTGTTCTTTCCATACATAGAGCAGGAAGTAGACGGCATCCTGCATCTTTGCGACGGGGAAGCTGTTGTGGAAGCGGAAGCGGTTCTGCTGGAAGGCGAACACCTCGACGCGCTTCTCGTGGAAATAGCCGTAGAGCTTGCGCCGCTGTCCGGTGAAGCTGCGGCGGTGCAGGTTGTTCCATACAGGGATGCAGAGGTGGGTGTACTTCACGTCGGCGAAATGGTCTTCGATGACGGTGCGCAAGTCTTTCTGAATGGAATAGACAGCCACGGCATTGAGGGTAGGAATAATGTTGGAGACGACAGTGAGCCCCTTCGTGTCGCCCATAGTGTGGCGGTAGAGTTCGGCAACATGCTCGCGGTCGAACTCTTCTAAGGGGATAAGCATCACGGGCGAGCCCATCATCACCTGAGCCCGCGTGAAACCAAAGCTCAGCAGGTCGGCCTCCTGGAATGCCTGCCGAAGATTGGCAGCCACCGACATGCTGTTCTTCAGCGTATACGGCTGGTAGACCACTCCCTGTTCGGCTTGTGGCTCGATGGCCGAGAAAGCCATCTCCCGTCCGTCGATGCGGATGGTGATGCGACGGGTATTTAGTTCATAGTTCATAGTTCATAGTTCTTACTTCGTAATTCCTACTTCTTAATTCCACCTTCGTAATTCCTCCTTCTTAATTCAACCCTCAACTTCTTCTCCCTTGAGGAACACGCGGCTGATGATGGGCGACGTATAGGCGTAGGGGATGAAGTCGAGCGACGGTATCGGCTCTGTGATGAAGAAGTTGGCCACCTTGCCTCGTGTGATGGAGCCATAGTCGTGGCTCTCGTCCATAGCGGCGGCGCTGTTGATGGTAGCGGCATTGAGAGCCTCGGCGGGTTGCAGCCGCATCTTGATGCACGCCAGGGCGACGACAAACTTCATGTCGCCCGACGGTGTAGAGCCGGGGTTATAGTCGCTGGCGAGGGCCATCGCCAGTCCGGCGTCGATCATCTTGCGACCCAGGGCGAAGGGCATGTTCAGGAAGAACGATGTGCCAGGCAGGGCCGTCGGCATGGTCTGCGACTGCTTGAACAGCTCGATGTCGCGCTCCGTCATGCTCTCCAAGTGGTCTACCGACAGGGCATTGTGCCTGACGGCCACCTCCACGCCGCCCGAGTCGGCCAGCTCCTGACCGTGAATCTTCGGACGCATGCCCCACTGGGCGGCTGCCTCAAGGATGCGTGCTGTCTCGTCGACGGTGAAGAAGCCCTCGTCGCAGAACACGTCTACAAAGTCGGCCAGCTGCTGACGGCCCACTTCGGGAATCATCTCGTTGACGACCAGGTCGACGTATTCGCTCTGTCGGCCCGTATAAGCGCGCCCTACGGCATGGGCTCCGAGGAAGGTGCTCTTCACGCAGAGCGGGGCTGTCTCCTTGATGCGGCGGATGACGCGTAGCATCTTCAGCTCGTCTTCCGTTGTCAGTCCGTAGCCACTCTTTATCTCTACCGTTCCTGTTCCCTTGCGGACGATCTCGTTGACACGCCGCATGGCCTGTTGGTAGAGCTCGTCCTCGGAAAGCTCGTGCAGGCGGTCGGCCGAGTTCAGGATGCCGCCGCCGCGACGTGCTATCTCAGCGTAGCTCAGGCCGTTGATCTTGTCGACAAACTCTTGTTCGCGGCTGCCGGCATAGACGATGTGGGTGTGGCTGTCGCAGAACGAGGGCATCACCGTGCCGCCCTTGGCGTCGATGATGGTGGGAGTCCCGGAAGCCCCCAAAGCCCCCCCTTCAGCCCCCGAGGGGGCTACAAATGTTTTTGCCCTGAAGAGTAATGAAGCCCCCTCGGGGGCCGTAGGGGGGGCTTTGGGGGCTTTGGGGGCTTCGGAGGCTCCCCCGAAGTCCTTGATGCGCCCGTCTTCTATGAGCATCCAAGCATTTTCCAGCGTTTGCATCTGCGCCATCTCCTTGCCGCACAACCGTTCCTTTCCGGCGGGCAGGATGCCAGCCAGACGACCTATGTTCACTACGATTTTCTGTTTCATGGTTATTGTTTTTTTATTCTTTCTTTCTGAATTTTAATTTTACAAGTTGCAAAAATACGAAAAATAAGTTATACAACCATGCGTTATGAAGAAAAAACGCTATTTTTGCACAGAAATTTCAATCAAAGGCTCCTCTTATGAACAGATTTTTTGTCCTTATCCTATTATATATAATGTGTGCTGGCAGCATGACGGCACAGCGTAAGCTGGCTGTTCTCGACTTCGAGACGGGCTTCCCCATCGAGGGAGTCTCCGTCATCGTCGACTCGTTGGAGGCGAAGAAGACCAACGGCCTGGGGGTCGTCTTCATCCAGGAGCCTTTCGACAGCATCACCTTCAGCCATCTGAAATACGGCAAGGAGAAACTGGCGCGTGAGGAGATTACCGACACAATGTATCTCTTTGCCAAGGACTTCATGCTCGACGAGGTCGTTGTGGTAGGTCTTTCGCCCGAGCTGCTCAAGCAGGTGCGAGCCAAGCGCGAGGAGATTCTCTCGGCTCCCGACCATCCGTCGCTGCTCACCTTCGACCTGGGCAAGATGCTCGACAAGCGCGGCCGTCGCGACCGTAAGCACCTGAAGCGCGCCCGCAAGATTATCAAGGAATGGGACGATGCACCTGCAGCCCGCAACAAGTAGTTTTAGCGATTCCGGTTTTTTGTACCTTTTCAGCATAGTCAGGAAATCATCGGCCTTGGCCGAAAATGTCAAGATAATTCCGAATTCAAGTGGGTCAGGAGTCGCGTATTTGCAAGCAATCGCTCATTTGCTCGCAAATACGCCCAAAATGAGCGGTTTTGATAATACGTTGACAGTGAAGCGATTAAGTCGTTATTGCCATCTTTCTGCCGTTTCTTGACTTGCAATTTGCGGCATATTGGTGGGCAATATGCGGCAAATTGGGTTGCAATATGCGTCAGATTACCTTGCAATTTGCGTCTTTTTGCTGGGTCGGAAGCCATCTCTGACCACCTTATCGAACATCTATGCCGACCTCGGGGACTATCTCTGACATGCCGCCCACCTGTTTTGCCTGTTGTCCGCGCTCTAAAACGCCGAAAAAGTTGAACAGAGTTTTGTCAAGATTATTCAGAATAAATTAGCTCCCTCCACGGGGGCGATTCCGAGATTGATATTACTTTGGTTAAAAAAAACAAATTAGCAGGACGAAATTTGGCTGATTCGTAAAAATTATTTATCTTTGCAAATGTATCATATCCAACTCAAGAGAACAATTAATTGAATGATGAACCGAGCAGATTTTCCTTCTGCACAAAAACCCAAAAAAGACATGAGCAACCAACAAGAATCTTTTGAAGAGAAGTTGTCGGCTTTGAACGAAACGCCCGACACCACCCATGAGTTCGACACGCAAGACATCGAGAAGAACAAGGTGATGGCCATCTTAGCCTATTTCGGCATTCTCGTGATTATCCCTATTTTGGCAGCCAAGGAGTCGAGGTTTGCACGCTTCCACTCCAACCAAGGGCTCATCCTGCTCATCGCCGCCATCCTCTATTCGGTTGCCTACAGCATCCTGAACAGTATCATCCTGTCCATTTCGTGGCACCTGATCTGGATCATGAGCATCATCGCTTTAGTATGCGGACTGGCCTTCCTTGCATGGTTCGTCATCGGCATCGTCAACGCTGCCAAAGGCCGTGCCAAGGAGCTGCCTCTGATTGGACATTTCAAAATCTTAAAGTAAAAACGCTCCGACTATGAAGAGATTATTTCTGGCACTGACGTGCATCGCTACCATCATCATGATGATGGCCTGCGGAGGGAAGAAAGACGGTGGGGATGCCGCATCAGACGAGAGCGGAAACACCGTCAGCTCGCTGGCTGCCGGCAAGTGGCCGACGGCTGTCTACGCACAGTATGGCATCGACGAGCTGCAGACGAAAGGGAAGATTGTCTTCACCGATTTCGCCGACGATGACGCTTACCAGTATCGGGTATATTACAAGGGTGTCACTCGCGAGGAGATGCTTGCCTGGGTCGACAAGCTGAAGGCTAAGGGGTTCCGTCTGACGGAGATGAACGACGAGAAGCTTCGCAACAAATCGTACGAGTACGACATCATGCTCTACCAGCCGGAAGAGAAGAAGGACATGCGGCTGCGCCTGAACTTCGACTTCAAACAGAATATGGAGTTCGAATATTATGGCGAAGAGGCCGACCCGGCTTTCGAGATCGTCACGCATGAGGACGATGACGAACGGCAGTTTGTGGAGTACAACTTCGAGGTGTCGCTCAACCCGATAGACAACATCGCGAAGACCGAAGGCGAGAGCAAGACGCTCGGACTGACGGCAGCCGACTTTGCCGGTATTCCCAACGTCCGTGTCGTCAAGATGAACGACAGCGAGCGGATGCCCAACATGGATATCGTCTTCTATGCCGACCACCTGCTCGGCGAGGCTGATGTCACGGCGCTCCACGAGAAGGTGGCTGACGTGCTGCAGGCGAAGGGGGCGAAGTTCTCGCATGCCTTCAGCGGCAAGGAGCTCACCGCCGAACAACTCAAGGCCGACAAGGTAAGGAGCTACAACGTGGAGCTGAACGGGAAGAAGTTCCTCATGACCATCCACAGCGATGCCGACCTGAAGTTCTTCGGAGGCAGCATGAAGTTCGTCTTCTCCCTCAACAACAAATAGGCAGATACCTAATTGACAGGTAGATTATTTACGACAGTTAGACAAATAGATTATTAAAAAGAACAGGTAGACAGATAAAAAACTATCTGCCTACCTGTCTTTATTCTCTCTGTCTATCTGTCTTTATTCTCTCTGTCTATCTGTTTTTATTCTCTCTGTCTATCTGTTTTTATTCTATCCGTCTATCTGTCTTTATTCTATCCGTCTATCTGTCTTTATTCTATCTGTCTATCTGTCCTTTTTTTCTATCTGTCATGCGCCCAAAATCAGGTTTTGCAACCAGTAGCACAGGATGCCGGCCACATAGCCGAGGAAGGCCACCCACGTGATGCGCTTCATATACCACCCGAAGGTGATCTTCTCCAGTCCCATGACGACCACACCGGCGGCAGAGCCGATGATAAGCATCGAGCCGCCAACACCGGCACAGTAGGCCAGCAGCTGCCAGAAGATGCCGTCGACGGCCATCGCACCGTCGGCCGTCACGGGATACATGCCCATGCAGCCAGCCACCAGGGGCACGTTGTCGACGATAGACGACAGCACGCCGATGATGCCGTTGATGAGGTAGTAGTTGCCCGAGAACGTCTCGTCGAGACTCTGTCCGAGCATCGTCAGCACGCCAAGCGTCTCTAAGCACGCCACGGCCATGAGGATGCCGAGGAAGAAGAGGATGGTCGACATGTCGATGCGCCGCATCACCTCCGTGACACGTTTCTGCATGGCACCCTTCTCCTCCGCTTCGCCGAGATGGCGGTAGAACACCTCCGTCACCGTCCAGAGCAGTCCCAATACGAGCAAGATGCCCACGAACGGCGGCAGATGGGTGATGGTCTTGAAGATTGGCACGAAGATGAGTCCGCCCACGCCAAGGAAGAACACCACCTTGCGCTGCGATGTCGTCAGTCCGCTGGCGGCCACCGTCTGAGCCTGTGCTGCGGTGAAGGTGAGCTGTCCCTTCAGTTGCAGCGAGAGGATATAGGCCGGGATGAGCATCGACACGAGCGACGGTAAGAGTATTTCCGTGATGACGCCCTTGTTCCAGAGCATGATGGTGGTCACGTCGCCGATGGGCGAGAAGGCACCGCCCGAGTTGGCAGCGATGATGACGAGCGAGGCGTAGATGATGCGGTCGCGCTTGTCACTGACCAGCTTGCGCAGGATCATCACCATGACGATGCTCGTCGTCAGGTTGTCGAGAATGGCCGAGAGGATGAAGGTCATGAAGGCGATACGCCAGAGCAGCTTGCGCTTGGAGCGTGTCTGCATGGTGTCGCGCACGAAGTTGAAGCCCCCGTTCTGGTCTACCAGCTCGACGATGGTCATGGCTCCCATGAGGAAGAAGAGCGTCGTGGAGGTAGAGCCGAGGTGGTGCTCGATGACGGAGCTGACGGCATGCGCCGTATTCTCGCCCACCGCTCCGGCGATGTAGCTGCCGGGGTCGATCATGAAGAGGGTCCAGCAGGCTACGAACATCAGCAGGGCGACGGCGGCCTTGTTCACTTTCGTCACACTCTCAATGGCGATGCAGAAATAGCCGATGACGAAGACGACAACAATCAGTAAGCTTAGTGATGACATCATAGGTTCTGATAATTTTGGCCGCAAAGGTACGAATAATACAAGGAATAAGCACATTATTTTTAATTTTGACAACATTTTTTCTAAAAAAATTGTTTTGTACATTTTTATTTGCTATCTTTGCACCGTTTTATCAAACAACACAGTATATACATATCAACAACATAAACGTTTTTACAAAAGTTTTAGTATGAAAAAAGGAAGGTTTCTAATGATGCTGCTGACACTGATAGTGGCTACGGCATCGCATGCCCAAAACATTTTGGGCACAGTGACTGATGACAGCGGAGAACCCGTCATCGGTGCCACCGTTGTCGAGAAACAGAACCCTCAGAACGCCACCATCACCAACATGGACGGCGAGTTTGCCATCAAGGTGGCAGAGGGACAGACTCTCGTTGTCTCCTTCGTGGGCTACACCACGCAGGAGGTTCGTGCCAAGAACGGCATGGCCGTTGTGTTGAAAGAAGATGCCCAGCTGCTGCAGGACGTCGTCGTCATCGGTTATGGCGTACAGAAGAAGAGCGTCGTGACGGCCTCTATCGCCAAGGTGAGCAGCGATGACCTCGACGGCAAGACACGTCTGCGTGCTGAGGATGCCCTGAAGGGTATGGCCGCAGGTGTCAACGTCACGTCGGCCTCGGGTCAGCCAGGTGCGAAGTCGATGATCCGCGTGCGCGGTATCGGCACCATCAACGACTCTAACCCCCTCTACATCATCGACGGTATGCCTACCGACCAGGATGGTATGGAATCGGTCAACCCCTCCGACATCGAGTCGATAGAGGTGCTCAAGGATGCTGCCTCGGGTGCCATCTACGGTGCACGTGCTGCCAACGGTGTCATCCTCGTAACGACAAAGAAGGGTAAGCAGGGCAAGGCCCAGATCAACTACAACTTCTCCCACGGATGGCAGTCGGCCTGGAAACGTCGCGACGTGACGGGTGCCATGGATTATGCCGTCCTGCAGAACGAGCGCCGCGTAGAGAAGGGCATGGCTCCCCTCTTTGCCGATCCACAGAACATCATCGATGCCAACGGCGACAAGGTGGTGGGCTTCGGCACCGACTGGCAGGACCTCGTCTTCAACGACAATGCTCCCATCCAGCAGCACGACCTCTCCGTCAGCGGTGCTTCGGAGAAGCTCAACTACTACCTCTCCTTAGGCTACTTCACGCAGGAAGGTATCGTGGGCGGCAACTACGGACAGTCGAACTACGACCGTCTGACGCTGCGCTCTAACACGCAGTACAACCTCTTCGACGTATCGAACGAGCGCAACTTCCTGAACAAGCTCGACCTGGGTGTCAACGTGTCGTACATGCGCGTCCACAACACCAGCATCGATGCCAACTCGACATGGGGCTCCGTGCTCGGTTCGGCCCTCTACCTGGCTCCTACGCTGCCTGTCACGCTGCGCGGCAACATGGCCGATGCTCAGATAGCTCAGTATCCGCAGTACGACCTGTACACCGATGCCATGGGCAATCCCTATACCATTCCTAACTTCATCGGCTCGTATCAGGAGCAGAACAACCCCATGGCCATGCTCCAGGGCAATCCCAACAAGAACTGGTCGCAGAAGCTCATGCCGAAGTTCTCCATCGACCTGCAGCTGTGGGACAACCTGAGCTACCACTTCAACTGGAGTGCCGAGCAGTCGTTCTGGGGATATGGTGCCGCAACGCTGCAGCGCTACTACTTCTCGGGCAACAACAACGCCGACCACACCTCGGCCACCGTCTATAAAGGCAACAACTCGAAATGGCAGGTGGAGAACACGCTGACCTACGACAAGACGTTCGGCAAGCACTCCATCGGCATCGTGCTCGGACAGTCGGCCATGAAGTTCAAGGGCGACGAGGTGGGTGCCGGCCACTGGTATCTGGTGAACACCGACAAACCCTACCTGAGCTACACCACCGGTGGCGACATCGAGTTCTCGTACGACGACAAGGGCGTGATGACGGGTGCCAAGAGTCTCGTCAGCGGATGGGGTGGCCCATACGTGGAACACCGCATCAGCTCGCTCTTCGGACGTGTCAGCTACAACTACGACGAGCGCTACATGCTGCAGGCTACCATCCGCCGCGACGGTTCGAGCCGCTTCGGTTCTAATAACAAATACGGTACGTTCCCATCGTTCTCGCTGGGTTGGAACATCATGAACGAGAAGTTCATGGAGAAGACCAGCGACTGGCTCTCGAACATGAAGCTGCGCTTCTCGTGGGGTAAGAACGGTAACGACAACATCGGCGACTTCGCCTATACCACACTCACCTCGCTCGGCGGTTCGAGCAACTACTACTTCGGACAGACGGCAGCAATGGTATATGGATCGAAAGCCAACCGCCTGGCCAACGAAGACCTGAAGTGGGAGGAGAGCGAACAGACCGACCTCGGACTGGACCTCGGTTTCTTCAACAACGCCCTGACCTTCTCCGTCGACTACTTCATCAAGAAGACCAACGGCATGATCATCGAGATGCCCATCCCGAGCTATGTCGGTGAGGCTCGTCCGCTGGCCAACGTCGGCGACATGGAGAACAGCGGCGTGGAGTTCGAGCTGGGCTACAAGTGGAACATCCGCGACGCCCGCTTCGCCGTCAAAGGCAATGCCTCCTATCTGCACAACGAGCTGAAGAACCTGGGTAACGACACGGGCTTCCTGAACTTCGGCATCAGCCAGTTCTCCGGTGGCGGCACACGTGCCGAGAACGGACAGCCCTTCCCCTTCTTCTACGGCTACAAGACGGCCGGTATCTTCCAGACAACGGCCGATGTGAATGCCTACACCAACGCTCAGGGCGGACTCATCCAGCCTGATGCTCGTCCGGGCGACGTTCGCTTCGTGGATGTCAACGGCAACGGTGTCATCGACGAGGACGACCGTACCAACATCGGCAACGGCACTCCGAAATGGACCTTCGGCCTGAACCTCGATGCCGAGTGGAAAGGCTTCGACCTGAGCCTCTTCTTCCAGGGCGTCTCGGGTGCAGACGTCTTCGACGCTACGTTCCGCCAGGACATCGAGTCGGCCAACTATCCCACATGGGTACTCGACCGCTGGACAGGTCCCAACACATCGAACAAGGTGCCGACCATCGGCGACTCGAAAAACTGGGTGGTCAGCGACCTCTATATCCAGGACGGTTCTTATCTGCGCCTGAAGAACATCACCCTCGGCTACACCCTGCCGCGACAGCTCACACAGAAGGTGAACATCAGCCGCCTGCGCTTCTATGTCCGCGCAGAGAACCTTTTCACATGGACCAAGTACTGGGGCTTCGACCCCGAAATCGGTACCAGCTCCACATCGCTCGGTGTCGACTACGGTGTCTATCCGCAGGCCCGCACCTGGACCATCGGTTGCAACATCTCCATCTGATTTAGGAAATACCGAAAAAACGAATATCGTAATAACGAAATATCGAAAAAAATATGAACAACAATAAATCCATCATAGCAGGACTCTTTGCCGCATCGATGATGCTGGCTTCCTGCGGCGACGACTTCCTCGAGGTGAAAAACCCCACGGGCGAGCCCTTAGAGGAATACTACACCACCGACGAGCACCTCAACGAGGCTCTCACATCAGCCTACGCTCCTCTTCACTGGCCCGACTGGGACAACCAGGCTTACAACGACCTGACTGTCGATGCTGAGATTCTCGGCGACGACTTCTGGCCCGGCGGTGCTTCAAACACCGACAACGAGCACTGGCACAAGCTCTTCAACTTCGAAGCCAGCGGCAACTACACGCTCGCAACCCTCTGGGGCGACTTCTACAGCGGCATCAAGCGCTGCAACGACTGTATCAAGTATTGCTCGTGGGGTGGGGGAACAGCCACCAACCGCAGCTCGTTCGAGATGCAGGCACGTCTCCTGCGCGTGTACTATTATAATATATTGTGGCACTACTATGGCAATGTGCCCTTCTATCTTGAGAACCTCACCGTTCCTTACACCGCTCCGCAGCTGCAGGCCGACGAGATCTATGCCCAGCTGCTGCCCGAGCTGGAGGACATCATCGCCTCGAAGGTGCTGCCCATGCGCTGGGATGCCGCCAATGCCGGACGTGTATCGCAGGCCATGGCCTACATGCTCTATGCCGAGATGGTGATGTATCAGAAGGATACGGCACGCTATCCGCAGGCACTCAACTTCATGAAGGAGATCATCGCCGACAGCCAGTACGGTCTCATGGACGACTATGCTGCCCTGTGGGAAGAGAGCGGCGAGTGGTGTCAGGAGTCGATCTTCGAGATCAACTACAACGACGACCAGGGTCAGCGCGACTGGGGTGCTGCAGCTCTGAATGCCGGCGGCAGTGTGCTGCCCACGCTCATCTCGCCCAACTCGTGGCCCGGTGGCGACGGATGGGATGCCGGTATGGACGGTTGGGGATTCCTGCCCGTCCGTCTGGAGACCTACAACATGTTTGCTGAAGGCGACGTGCGCCGTGATGCCACCATCTGGGACGTTCGTGGCGTGGAGTATACAGAGCGCTATCAGGACACCCACCTGTGGCTGAAGAAGTATCGTCCGCAGACAGCCAACTGTCAGGACAACCCAGGCTCGAAGAACCTCAACTACAACAACAACAAGCGCATCTACCGTTACGCCGAGACGCTCCTCAATGCAGCTGAGCTGATCCTGGCCACCGGTGGCAGCAGCAGCGAGGCGTTGGGCTACCTTAACCAGGTGCGCAACCGCGCCGGACTGGAAGGCTACGACGAGTGCAACATGGACAACATCATCAACGAGCGCCACATGGAGTTCTGCGGTGAGGGCAAGCGCTACTTCGACCTCGTGCGCACCGACCGTGCCGCCACGACCCTCGTGCCAGACAAATACAACTACCGCACCAACTCGTGGACACCGAGCAAGAAGCACATCCCGCTGGCACAGTCGGAACTCGATGCCGATCCCACACTCGTGCAGAACAACTATTAAGTTTTTTCATAACAACGTATTAAACCTATTTCACGAATTATGAATAAGAATATATATAAACTATTCTGCGCAGGCATCGTAGGCTTCGGTCTGGCTGCCTGCTCGCCCGACGACTTCAACGGAGCCGACCCCAACGGGCTGCCTTCACTCTCGGGCGAAGAGTTCACGCTCATCATCGACCAAGACGTCAACCAGATTCAGGTGAGCTATCCCGAGAAGGATGGCGTCTACCCCATCTGGATCTTCAACGGTGCAACCTACTCGACGCTCAACAACGCCGGATGGGCCAACACCGAGCAAGGCACCTACACCGTGGAGATGAAGCTCGGCAACCGCAACGGCATCAGCCAGAGCAGCATCACCAAGACCTTCACCTTCAACGAGACGAAGGTCAACTGGACCAACTATTTCAACCGCATCACCGGTAAGGAGTGGCGCATCGACTATAGCGAACGCGCCCACCTGGCTTGTGGCGAACTGGGCAGCGACGGTACCAACTGGTGGGCTGCTGCTCCCGAGGAGAAGAAGGCCTTCGGTGTCTACGACGACCGACTCACCTTCACCGCCGACAACATCAAAGGCGGCACCTTCACCTACAATCCAGGACCCGACGGCATGACCTACGTCAACACGGGAACAACCCTCTGGGGACATCAGGATGCCGACTTCGACACGCCGACCCAGGAGCAGGTGTCGGGCTACCACTTCGAGCGCGACACATGGACCGACTCCGAGGGACAGGAAATATCGGTAGACTATCTTGTGCTCGATGCCAACACGCTCTTCCCCTACATCAGCTCCGACCTGCAGTATCAGGAGCCGCGCTTCCGCATCGAGACTTTGACAGCCTCGAAGATGGTGCTGCTCTATGAGAACCAAGCTGGTGGCATCACCTGGCGATTCATCCTGACGAGCAAGGACGAGGTGAAGCAGTTTGAGGGCTTCGACCCGAACAGCGACTTCAATATGTGGAAGAACGTGGAGTACAGCATGTTCTACTACTATGCTCCCAACTGGGCTCAGATAGCCGATCCCGACATGCAGGCTGTAGGCAACGACTACACCATCACCCTGCCGGAAGCTACCTTTGAGCAGTGGCAGGCACAGGTGGCCTTCAAGACGACCAACATCTCCACATCGGCCGACCACAACTACGACTTCTCCTGCATCCTTACTCCGACGATGGACATCAACGGCGTGACGGTGAAGCTCGTCAAGGACGGTGATGACGGCGTATTCTACTTCGCCGACCGCATCGACCTGAAGTCGGGCGAGGACTATATCTTCTGGAAGAGCGACATGCCCGGCATCGACATGGAGCGCGTCAACCTCTTCTTCGACTTCGGTGGCAACCCCGCCGGTGAGGTCATCAACATCCGCAACATCGTGCTGAAAGACCATGCCAACGACGA
>JAGBLC010000021.1 GCA_017635615.1 Prevotella sp. | reverse complement strand
GTGATGGGTGATGGGTATTGGGTGATGGCTGTCGGCGCGAGTTGGGCTTCTTCGGGCGTGGTGCGGAAGCCGTTGGCGATATAGCCAGTACGATTGTCGATGATGAGTCCGACGACGTGCAACTGCCGCTTGTCGACAACAGTTGGAGGGAGCGTCATCTCGTAGTCGTTGGCGTACACCTCGTTGGCCGTCATCGTTCCCGTGAAGCATTCCATGCCGCTAAAACCACCGAAGATGCCACGTGCCAGGTCGTTGAAGTAGACGTCGGATGTATGTTCGCCTTTTGTTTCCCATCCATAGAACTCCCCATTCCTGCCATCAGAGTAGTAGTTGGTCTGTTCGTATCCTGTTATGGAGTCTTCTGTCAGGACATAGGCGATATGATAGTCTGCCTCCATGTCGTTAGCGGCGAAGAATTCTGAATGGAGCTGAATGGCCGTCGAGTCGGCATTCCACGTAGCCGTCATCTCGTATGCTATAGGGGCATCGCCTGTTGTCTCAGTGTCAAAGAGTCGCTGGATGTCTAAGAAAGGGTCGCCACCCATGCGGCGGTCTACCTTGCACGAAGGAGCCCCCGTCATGGAGTTGATGAATTCCTGATAGCTGTAGTCGGCTGAAGCATCAATCTCCAAGACATCGCCCCCGTGAATGCTGATGGGGATGAAGCGGTCGGGATATTTCTCGAGCATCAGCTCCATGCCCACCATGCCGCGCGGACACCATCCGCACCACAGACCGGTGTACTCTTCGCACACCACGCGGCGCTTGAAGATGGGATTCTTGACGAAGAAGTCGGTCTGTGCCTCGTTGTTCTGTGCGTAGGCGTCCGACTGTCCGTTCACCTCGCTTATCCATACCCGCAGATGGTGCGTGCCAGGAGTGGTTGTCGGCACACTTATCTGGAAGGTGTCCGTCTGGTTGATGGCCACTTCGCGCTCGAAGGCTATCGTCTCTGCCTCGTCGTTGTCGGTTTGATAGCAGAGCGTGTAGGCCGATATGTCGTTGCCGCCGACGTTGCGCACGGAGCCGGTATAGGTTGTTTCTGTCGTCTCGTAGTCGGGAGCTTTGCCGCTGATGCTTCCCATGAGCATTTCGTTCAGCGGTAGCTCACCCTCAACTAATGCTTGTATGCACACCGAGCCGCCGGAGGATGTCCAGCTGTTCTTGCTGTTGTAGTAGATGATGTCGCCGTCGCTGAAGTGTTCCAGGCTGCAGCCCACGCCTTCAGCTTTTTTGAAGTTGGCTTTGTAGCCGATGGCCATGTCTTCACCAGTGATGTCGTAGGCTTCGTCGAGCACGATGTCGTTCCATCCTGCCGACAGGTCGCCTATCTTCTGCTTGTAGAGCGGTTGCGAGTCGCGCGCAGACTTCTTGATGTAGAGATAAACATTGGTGGCATCGGCAGCGAGACCAATGCGCACAGTAGTGACTTGACAACCCTGATAGGGAGCCGTGAACGACGCGGGGAAACTGACGTAGGGAGTGACTACCGTGTTGGCGTCACCCCATCCGCCGTCGATGTTAGGGCCGTAGCGGAAGACGACCTGTGCCGTCAGGGTGCTCATAGAAAGGAGTGCGACGTATACCAGTGAAAGCAGGCGGAAAGATGTATTCGACTTTTGCATTTTGAGCTATTTTTTTTAAGAAAAAAGAAGTTCAGGAGAACTCCTGTCGCTCCTGAACTTCTTGAAATTCTTACTTTCGTTACTTCACCACGATTTTACGTGTCTTGTTGTCGACGGTCACGATGCGGAAGCCGCGCTGTTTGCCATTAGTGCGCTGTCCGGCAGCATTGTAGACCTTCTCCTTGCCCATTGTCGAGGAAGCGACGGAATTGATGCCCGTCGTACTCATCTCAGAAACATAGTCGTTGGAGAGGTTCGACTCGCCCTCTGCCCATACGGCAGCAACGGCATACGTATGTCCCTGAACCACCTCGGGCTTGTCAACGTAGCTGAGCGTGTTCACCTCTGTGGCGATAAGCTCGTCGTCGCGATAGACGTTGTAGCCCTTCAGCGTCAGCTTCGACTGCGAACCGTAGAGCGGGGTGTAGGTCATGTCATCGATGAAGGCAACGGTGTATGAGCCATACGAGCAGTTGCGGATGGCGAAATACTTCGCGTCGGCAGGCAGCGTGTATTCAAACTGTCGCCAGTCGGTCGTGCCGCTGAGGCTGTCGCGGTCGAGGACGATGAAGTTCTCCGGCTCCTGGTCGGTCGTGCTGTAAAGAATCTCAAACACCTGCGGGTCGCTGCCGTCGTTGGGCACGCGGTACCAGAAGTTGACGTCGGTACCTCCGAGAACATCGCTCGAGATGAGCCAGTCGTCTTGCTCCAACGTAGCGTCTACACCGTTAGAAGCAGCCCAGCAAGCCAGAATCTTGTCGCCCGACTTCGGTGTGAGTACGGGGAAGCGCTCCAGGCTGAAGCCTGCCTCTACAGGAGCCCATACCTGCCAAGCCTTCGGTTCGTAAGCATTGGCAATGTCCGGGCCACCGAAGTAGACGGTCTGCGTGCCGTCGCCATCGTAGGTGAGCCAGTCGCCGATACCCTCGATGATGAACGAGTCGTAGTCGTCGAAGCCGTCGGTCACGGCATCCGTGCGCTCGTCGGTAGCAGGAGCCTCCCATGTGAGGGCTACACCTGTTGCTGCGGAGACACCCTGCAGGTTTTCTGCTGTGGGCAGACTATTGCCCTTGACGAAGAGCTTCACCTCTTTGGTGGCGTCGTTGGCTTCGTTGGCATCTTCTTCAGCCACGGCGAGGGCCGAATAGACGAAGGTCTTCGAAGCATCGTGCTTCGTGGTCTTCACCTCGAAGGGAAGCTGAGCCGTCTCGTTGTTCTCCAGTTCTACACCAGCCTGTTCGGCAACCTTCTCGCCGTCGCGATAGAGTTCCACGGTGTAGCCCGTAGCCTTCTCCGTGCCGTAGTTGGCAATGCCTACGGTGATGGTGACGTCCTTACCGGCATCGACGCGCTTCTCGCTGATGGCAATGTTCTCCATAGCGATGTCGTTGGCCACGCTCTCGTCCACCTTGAAGGCATCGATATAGATGGCGGCACTGGCATCGGCAGCCTGGCCCTGCAGGGCGAACTGCACGTCGCGCTTTCCGGCTGTCAGCTGGATAGCTGTGCGGCTCCATCCGTCGCATCCATTATTATAAGGTATAGTGGCTACTTCCTGCCAGCCCTCGTCGTCGTAGTTGGCCATGACGGTGAGCGTCAGGTCTTCGGGCTCGGCTTCGAAGCCGTGGTACATGTAGAACGACAGTTCGGGAGCGACAGCCGTCGAGAGCGACACGCGCGGTGTCGTCATCACCTGGCTGTTGGAGTCGTCGTCGATGTAGCTGAACATCAGCATACCCTTGTCGCCCTGATAGGGCTTCACGGCCAGTCCGTTGCCGTCAACCTCTTTCCAGGCATAGTAGTAGGTGTCGGCAAAGAGTGTCCAGCATGCGTTGTTGATGCCTGCCGATCCGTAGAAGTCGAAGGTTTCCTCGTAGGGGAGTGTGTAGGGCTCGCCAAGGACGATGCCGAACATATTGCCGCTGTTCTGGCCGGCGGCGTTGCTGGCTGCCAGCATGTAGTTGACAAACTCCTGCTGCCAGTACACCATCTTGTCGGCGTCGGTCAGCGTGAAGTCGGTCGTCAGGTCGGAGGCCTGCTCCCAGTGGTTGTCCCAGTTGTATTCGTTGTAGCGGAAGAGCTGATACTTCACGTCGTCGGGGTTGACATAGCCGCCATGTTCGCCTACGGCACCCACCTTCTCCCAAGTCACCTCGGTCTGGTAGTTCTCGTTCATGCGAGCCTTTATATTAGGTATAGAGCCGGGAACGTCGAGGCCTACCCAGTTCTCTACGAGGTTCTCCTCGCCCTGTCCTTCCTCGTTGAAGGCCACGACGCGGTAGACGTGCATGCCGTTGGTCACGTTTTCGTCGACCCATGTCAGGGCTTCGCCCGGGTTGGGAGCCTCGAAGGTCTTGACGGCCTTCATGCCGCCGTCCTTATAGATGTCGATGTTGGTGATGGCTGTCAGAGCCTCGTTCCTATAGGTCTTTGTCGGTGCGTTGAACGTGAGGGTGTTCTTCAGCTCGCCCATCGGGGCGGCCTCAGCCTTCAGGTTGTCCACTTTTGCCGGACCGCTGTAGGAGGCGTAGAGGTCGACGGCGATGTCGTCCATCGAGATGTTGACGCTGTTGCCTACTGTGTTGGCATGGAGTATCAGTCGGTATGCACCGTCGGCTTCAACGTTGAAGATGTAGACATAGTCCTTGTTGGGTTCCAGCGTGACATCGGCGATGAGCTTCTCGTTGCCAGTGATGGTTGTCGAAGCTCCGTCGGTGAGCATCAGCTGCAAGCTCTCGAAGTACATGTATTGGTCGAGGCTCTTGAAGGTGATGCGATAGTCGTTGCCTGCCTTCAGCTGCATGGGCAGCGAGATGAGGTAGTCGTCGTTGAAGGTTGCCACAGCGCCAGTCTCGGGGTCGTCCACACCGTTGCCCATCAGGTAGAGCGAGCCGTTCATGAAGGTCCATGTCTGACCGTCGTTGTTGGCATCGATGACCGTCCATGCATCAAAGTCGGCCTGAGTGTCGAAGGTCTCGGTGAAGGGGACGACATATTCTGCACCAGCCGACACGAAGTCGGTCGTGGCACTCTCGCCGGCCTTGTCGCCGTTGCGTGCTGTCACCTCGTAGTAGTAGCGGTTGCGTGCTGTCGGCATCGGCTCGCTGAAGGTCGTCTCCTTCAGGTTGTCGGCCACCACCACCTCGTCGGGATAGCGCACCACCTGATAGTTGAGGTCGGCATCGTTGACAGGTCCGCCGTTGACGGTGGCCGTCGGGGCATCCCATGTCAGCACGATGTTCCTGCCGTCGTCGGCATTGATGGCCAGATTGAGCACTGCTGCCGGCACATCCTGACCTACGAAGGTGTTCAGACGGCGCATCGGACCTGTACCGGCATCGTTGGCGATGCTTATCTCAGCCATGTGGGCACCCTCTGAGAGCGGCTGGTCGAGGACGGCCTCCATGCCTGGAGTTACTTCAAAATAGTCTTTGTTGCCGTCGATGCTGACGATGGCTGTGAGGTCGCCCGTCAGAGCTTCGCCGCTTGTGTAGGTTGTCGTAGGCACGGTAAAGCGCAGCTTGCCGTCGGCATAGCTGATGGCTGTCGGAGCAGCAGGTGCTTCTGGCTTGGCATAGGGGATATACAACCCCATGAATACCTCACCGCCAGGCAGGTCGGCCACCTTCTCGCAGTGGGCTGTTGTGAGGTCGATGGTGAAGAGGGCAGCCTTGAAGGTGTTGTTGTCTATCACCGTCCAATAAACTGTTCCCGTCACGGGGTCTGTGGCGGCAGACATCACGTTGGCTGAGATAGCCATGCCTGTATCCGTCGTTCCCACCTCGGTGCAGGCACCCGTCGTCTTGTCGATGCTAAAGAGGGTGCTGTTGTTGAAGGCGATGCCGTAGAGGTTTCCCTCCTTGTCGACGATCAGCGTCTGTATAAACTGATCCGTCGGACCGAGCTCTGTCAGCTCGAAAGTGTTCAGGTCGAGGCTCACCAGCGGCTTGCCCGTTCCCCATGTCACGGCGTATGCCTTGTCGCTGACAGGGTCGTAGATGGCCGTCTGGCGGAAGTAGTAGTTCCAGTCGGGTGTATTCTCCTGCAGCACCTTCGTGTCAATCTTCTGCCATGTGTTGGCATCGTAGATGTCGATGTAGCAATTGAGGAGCGAGTTCCAGTTCTCGTCATACTCGCCCGTCATGGCTGAATAGATGGCATAGTATTTTCCTTTTGCATAGAAGCCTGCCATCGCGTTCAGAATCTCTGTCGTCGCCTCCTGGTGGTAGCGCAGGGTGGCTACTGGCTGGAAGGAGAACACCGTGGGAGCCAGTGGCGACGGGGTGCGGTAGTCGGGCGTCTGGTAGTTGAGGCCATACAATAAAAGCTCGTCGGCGACGTTGGGCAGGGCCTCGATGTGCTTCGGAGCTTTCTTCTGTTGGTTTACTGCGGTCTGCTTCTGCATGTAGCTGTACACCTCATTGGCGGGGATGTTGAACTTGTTGCTCGGAGCAAGCCTGATGTGTCCGGCCTTGGCCGGTCGCGGGTCCTGCGTGTCGGCTGCCTTACCACTGTGCATGGGTGCCAGCGACTGGGCAAAGGCCGTTGTCAGGGCTAACGCGAAAGAACAAGCTAATGTGACTCTTTTCGTCATAACGTTTTTGTTTTTTATGGTAAAACTTAGTGGTTAGTAAATCGGCTGCAAATGTACAACGATTCTTCCATCCCTCCAAATATCAAAGTAAAAATAAACAAAATTATATGTAGTTTATATTTGCGGCAAATACAGCTTGTATCTGCGTCAAATACAAGTTGTATATGCGTCAAATACAGACTGTATATGACGCAAATACAAACTCAATGCATGAAGGTTGCGAGAATAATAAATAAAGTTAAATTAAATTCAATATACTTAATTATGAGTATAAAAACTTGTGTATAATAAGGAATAGTCGTACCTTTGCACCCGCAAAAATAAGTATTGCGCTGGCTTGCAGGCTAACAATACGCTGACAAAGAGCAACTTAACCTTCAATTGGGAAGAAGTGAGCAGAGCTTTTTAAGTGTGTTTGTGAGCGGAAAACTGCGAGGTAGCACTTAAAAAGGAAATAATAAACAAAACTTTAGTTATCAAAATTTTAAACTGAAATGCCAGGATTAATTGGAAGAAAAATCGGAATGACATCCGTGTT
>JAGBLC010000212.1 GCA_017635615.1 Prevotella sp. | reverse complement strand
TTCGGAGTGGGAGCCTCGTGGGCCATCAAGTCGTTCGTCCACTGGCCCATCTACATTCAGCCGTGGAGCATCGTCATGAGCTTCGCCGTCTGCACGTTCACGGGCATCTTCTTCGGGTGGTACCCGGCTAAGAAAGCAGCGCGCTTAGACCCCATCGAGGCCATCCGCTACGAATAAGCCCGGCAGAAAGCCGCTCAGGACAAAGGATAAAAACAGAAGCAACAGAACGTTATAAATACAAATAAACAATGAACCAAGAACAACGAAAAGTGAGCCCCGTGGCATGGGTGCCCACACTCTATTTCGCCATGGGTATGCCTTTCGTAGTGCTGAACATGGTGTGTACACTGATGTATAAAGGCTTGGGCGTGAGCGACAAGCAGATAGCGTTCTGGACATCGCTCATCATGCTGCCCTGGACGCTGAAGCCCCTGTGGAGCCCCTTCCTTGAAATGTACAAGACAAAGAAGTTCTTCGTCGTGCTGACGCAGGTGCTCTCGGGTCTGCTCTTCGCTTGCGTGGCCTTTGCCCTTCAGCTGCCCTCGTTCTTCGCCATCACCATTGGTATGCTGGCTGTCATCGCCCTGAGTGGTGCCACCCACGACATTGCCGCCGACGGCGTGTATATGTCTACGCTCTCTACCGAGGAGCAGGCACGCTGGATTGGTTGGCAGGGAGCATTCTACAACATTGCGAAGATTGCCGCCACGGGCGGACTGGTCTATCTGGCCGGTACGTTCATCGACAGCTTCGGCGTGACGAAGGCCTGGATGATCATCATGTTCATCATCGGCATTGTCATGCTCGCCCTCGGATGCTACCACTTCTTTATCTTGCCGGGGGGAAAAAGTCGTCAAGGGTACGAGGGTACGGAGGTACGAGGGTACGAGAATAGCCTGCGCGCCCAGCTCAAAGAGCTGTGGGCCGTCTTCGCCGAGTTCTTCCGCAAGAAACATATCATCTATTATATCTGCTTCATCATCCTCTACCGCTTTGCCGAGGGCTTTGTGATGAAGATCGTACCACTCTTCCTGAAAGCTCCGCGCACGGAACAGGGACTTGGCCTCTCAGAGCAGGAGATAGGCCTCTGCTACGGCACGTTCGGTGCCGCGGCCTTCGTCATCGGCAGCATCCTGGCGGGCTACTATATCGCCCATCGCGGCCTGCAGAAGTCGCTCTTCTCGTTGGCGCTCGTCTTCAACATCCCCTTCGTGGCCTACACCCTGCTGGCCATCTACCAGCCCGACAGTCTGTGGCTCATCGGCGGTGGCATCGTCTTGGAATATTTCGGCTATGGCTTCGGCTTCGTGGGCCTGACGCTCTTCATGATGCAACAGGTGGCACCGGGCAAGCACCAGATGGCCCACTATGCCTTCGCCTCGGGCATCATGAACCTGGGTGTGATGCTGCCCGGCATGATCAGTGGTGTGTTCAGCGACTGGCTGGGCTACCGCATGTTCTTCATCATGGTGCTCTTCTGCACCATCCCCGCCCTGCTCATCACGTGGTTCGTACCCTTCACCTATCCCGACAAGAAGTAGGACATATACAAAACAGAAAAAACCTTCACCGTACAACTCAGTGAAGGTTTTTTCTGTAATACGATAATTGTTTCCCCGCCAACTACATGAGAGCCACATGGCCTATGACGCGTCGTATGCTCGAAGCTGTCAGGCCGAGTTGGCTAAGTAAGTTTTCGAAGCGGGTCCGTTCATGGTCTGGCACCTCGAACTGGTACATCACCACATCTTCGTCGCGTCCTGACTGGTTGTAGATACTTTGTAGCAGCTCGCGTAACTCACGGGCAATCTCGTTAGTTGGATTACCGCTGAGTGCTTTGGCTATGAGCTGTTCGGCCTCACGGTAGCGCCCGCACTGGATGGCGAGACTTGCCGCACTTCGGTATAGGATGGATAGGCCGGGTTCAGGATTCTGCATGAAGTCAGCCAGCAAGGCAGCCTCTCGCTCCTTTTCGAAAGCCTCGGTGTAAAGGCTCTGGCTGAGGTTTCCCTGTGGATCCTCTTTGGCGGCCAGGTCGCCTTGCAGGGCCAAGTCCATAGCCTCGTTGTGTAAACTCCTGATATCTTTCATATATGCTATTGCTACTTCATGTTAAAAATGGCTCGTGGTGTGGCAAACTCCACAACAGATATGTAGGCGGGCAGCCGTGTTTCATCTGACTTTACTGTTTGTTCGGCCTTCTGGCGAAAACGCTGCTCGCATGTATTGCCCTTTGTTTCATGCATGATACCCGACACCTCCAGTCGAGCTTTTGGGATGAAGAGTTGATCCTGGCTATCACCCAACATATAGTCGAACCCCGTACCTTTACGCGACCGCTCGATAATGGTATAGTTGGTCTGTCGCAGGGCAAGCAAAACACTGATAGCCACAGCAGCACGTTCTGTGACACTCTGTTCGTCATTGTATGTGCGACGGAGCTGTTCGTTAAAGGCATTCTCCCACAAAAGAGAATATTCACAGTTTTTGTCACCACTGACGTAGAGTGTAACTGTTGAGGGGTGTCCACAGTTGTGTAGGGCAACAACGCAGTTCTCATATAGGTTGGCCCCTTCAACAGGCGTGATTCCGGGAGTGCCTTTCTTGATGTCGGACAAATATATGTGGTTCATACGCTGGTTCTTTTTTCTCTTTCGCATGCAAAAGTAAACATTTTCTTTGAAATGTGCTACAAAAAAGTTATTTTTCTTTGTTTTTTTTGCAGGCTACGAGGAATATTTGTACCTTTGCGGAAACTTGTCAAAAAAACAATCATTATCATGAACATCAAAATCATGGGCCGTCCGCTGCCCAACATTCCATGGGAAGAGCGGCCGGAAGGCTGCCGCACCACGGTGTGGCGCTCGCAGCACAACCCCATCATCCCCCGCGATCTGCTCCCGACGAGCAACAGTATCTTCAACAGTGCCGTAGTGCCCTTCGGCGATGGCTTCGCCGGCGTGTTCCGCTGCGACGACACCAACCGCCGCATGACGCTCCATGCCGGATTCAGCGACGACGGCATCCACTGGCGCATCAACGAGGAGACCATCCGCTTCGAGAGCGACGACAAAGAGATAGGCCAGTGGGTCTATGGCTACGATCCGCGCGTATGCTGGATCGACGACCGCTACTACGTCACCTGGTGCAACGGCTACCACGGGCCGACCATCGGCGTGGCATGGACGAAAGACTTCCAGACGTTCCACCAACTGGAGAACGCCTTCCTGCCCTACAACCGCAACGGCGTGATGTTCCCAAGGAAGATCAATGGCCGCTACGCCATGCTCTCACGCCCGAGCGACACCGGGCATACGGCCTTCGGCGACATCTTCTACAGCGAGTCGCCCGACCTGGAGTTCTGGGGGCGCCACCGCCACGTGATGTCGCCGGCACCCTTCGAGGTGAGTGCCTGGCAGTGTATGAAGATAGGTGCCGGACCGATTCCCATCGAGACCTCCGAGGGATGGCTCATCTTCCACCACGGCGTGCTCCACTCGTGCAACGGCTACGTCTATGCCTTCGGATCGGCACTGCTCGACCTTGACGAGCCGTGGCGCGTGCTGGCTCGTTCGGGGCCGTACCTCGTCACGCCGCAAATGCCCTACGAGTGTATGGGCGACGTGCCCAACGTGTGCTTCCCCTGTGCCGCCCTGCACGACCCCGAGACAGGCCGCATCGCCATCTACTATGGCTGCGCCGACACCGTGACGGGCCTCTGCTTCGGCCGCATACCCGAAATCGTAGAGTTCACCAAGCGCACCAGCATCGTCTGAGCAACTCACGCAGCCCAGCGTCTTGCGGTTTCGCCGCAGGAAAAATACCCCAAGGTACAGTGTCCTGCGGTTCCGCCGCAGGAAAAAATCCCAACGCATCCCTCTTGAAAGACCATTCGCTCACCCTCTTCGAAGCGCTCTTTCGCGACAACTACGAAAGGCTCTTCTTCTTTGCCTACGACCTCGTGCGCGACAGGGAGGCAGCGCACGATGTCGTGAGCGATGTCTTTGCCAATGTCTGGCAACGGCGCGATCAGCTCCAGATGCAGCACACTGTGGCCTACCTCTTCACAAGTGTCCGCAACAGAAGCATCACCCACCTGCGCCAGGCACAGCGCAGTACGGCGATTGTCGAAGAGGTGACGGCCATCACCGATGCTTACGACGACACCGACTGGATGGAGCATGAGGCACGTGTGAATGCCCTCCACCGCGAACTGGAACGAATGCCCGAGCGCGTCCGCATGGTGCTCCATGCCCGTTTCTTCGAGCAGCGGAGCAATCAGGAGGTGGCCGAGATGCTGGGCATCACCGTCGACGGCGTGAAGAAAATCGTTCAGCGGGCCTTCGCCACCCTGCGCAACAATATCCCGGAGGGTAAAAAAAAGTTAAGAGGCGTACCCCTTTCGCTCTTATTTTGTATTTATTGTTAGTATGGAAAAGAACAAAAAGAACATACACGATATGTCCGCACAAGAGGAATGGGAACTGCGCTCAGCACTCATTCGCGACAAGGTAGACGCTCCCGATGTCGACAAGGAGTGGCACAACTTCCTTTCGTCGCACCGCACCTCCGCAACTTCATACCACCGCATCACCTCCCCTCGGGGAGGTCGGGAGGGGGCTCTCGCTCCTCGCTCCTCGCTCCCCGCTCCTCGAATCTCAATAAAAACCTGGCTGTCTATAGCCGCCATGCTCGCCGTGTTGGCAGGAGGGTGGTATTGGTATCAGCATTCGCCACTCGACAATCAGCACCCGACTCCCCGTTTTACCATCGACGCACAGTATCCGGCATCCAGCACGCAAGTGGTGCTGACTTCTGCCGACGGAGCCAGGCAGATGGAAGGCGACATCAACCTCCAACCTTCAACCAGTACTCAACGAAAGAAGGCGAAGATGCTCGCGCTGACGACACCTTGCGGGCATGACTACCACCTGACACTCGCCGACGGCACGGAGGTGTGGCTCAATGCCGAAAGCCGACTGGAGTTCCCCGATGTCTTCGACAAGTCTGCACGCGAAGTACGGCTGCACGGCGAGGCTTATTTCCAGGTGGCAAAAGACGCAAAGCATCCTTTCATCGTGCAGGTTCTGCCGCAGGAGAACAGTGCTGAAGGTGCTTTCCGTACGCGGGTGTTGGGAACGCAGTTTAACATCAGGGCCTACCATCCGAAAGACATCAGCGTCACCCTCATCGAGGGTAAGGTGTGTGTAGAGGCTGCCGACGATAAGCAGGTGCTTGCACCCCATCAGCAATGGGCGATGCACAACGGCATGCAGAGCGTCAAGACCGTCGATACCTATCCCCTGACGCAGTGGAAAGAGGGATTCTTCTATTTCGACAACCAGACGCTCCTGCAGATCATGCAGCAGCTGGCCCACTGGTACAATGTCAATGTGGCTTTCGACGACCCCTCGAAAACCAAGGTCCGCCTGCATTTCGTCACCGAGCGCAACAACAGTCTCGCCGAGACCCTGCGACAGCTCAACGACCTGCATGTGGCCGACATCTCGCTTTCGCACAACGTCATCGTCGTGAAATAACCCCCATCACCCCTCTGTTCTGCGTCTTGCGGTTTCGCCTCAAGCTTCCCCTCCCTCTCCGGTATTTCCTGTGTCTTGCGGTTTCGCCGCAAGATCACCCCGTCCTTTTTTTGTTAACAAACAATAATTTACAAACGGCAGATGTACCCCTCGCCCTTGTTCCTTGTATTATAGACAGACGAACCATTTGTTCCTAATGGTCGCATGGCATGAAAGTTTAATCAAAACAGCTATTAACATGATTACAAAAAAGTTTTTCTTTTCACTGCTTTGGCTCACACTACTCCCATTGGCCTTGATGGCGCAAGGGCAGAAGGTGACGCTGAAACTGCAGAAGGCCAGTCTCGCCGCTGCTTTCCGACAAGTGGAGCAGCAGTCGGGTTACTACAAAATCAACTATCCCGTGGAGTCGGTAAAAGACTACACCGTTGATGTTGACATCAAAAACGCTACGGCACCCGATGCCGTGAAGCAGATTATCAAAGGTCTGCCACTGACCTCTTCGGTCGACGGCAGGTTTATCCGCGTCGTCAACGACCAGCACTCGTCGGCTGCTGCCCACTCTGTGGTGAAGGGCCGTGTACTTGACACCGACGGCGAACCGCTCATGGGTGTCACTGTGCGCGTCTCGGGCACCGACCGTGGTGTGGTGACCGACTACGACGGCAACTACCAGATTGAAGATGTCAGTCCGTCGGAGACACTCGTATTCTCCTACATCGGAAAGAAAACGCTCGAACGCAAGGCCTCGGCAAAGAACTCGGTGTTCATCCTTGAAGACGATGCCAACGTGATGGACGATGTCGTCGTGACCGGCTACCAGCAAATATCGAAAGAGCGTGCCACCGGTTCGTTTGCCAAGGTCACAGCCGAAGATCTCAAGCAGAAGCGATTCGACAATATCTCGCAGATTCTTGAAGGACAGATAGCTGGTTTCAACACGCAGAACGGAACCATCCGAGGCACAACGACGATGAATGGTGTGGCCCAGCCGCTCTACGTCATCGACGGCTTCCCCGTGGAGAACACCCGCTACAACGAGTACGGCAACCTCAACGAGAGCATCCCGAACATCAACGTCGACGACATCGAGAGCATCACCGTGCTGAAGGATGCCGCCGCAGCAAGCATCTATGGAGCACGCGCTGCCAACGGCGTGGTGGTCATCGTCACGAAGAAGGCGAAGGGCAAGCGTACGAACGTCTCGTTCAACACATCGCTGACGTGGCATCCCTACTCGTTCAAGAAAGAACGCCTGGCATCGGCAGCCGACATCATCGACATCGAGCGCGAGTGGGCGGCCACCAATCCCAACCTGCAGGGCGAAGGGGCTTTGGAGTATGCTCAGTCGGTGGTCGACAACAAGGTGTACACCACCCAGGGCATACAGACCATTGCAAAGCGCTATGCCGGCCTGATTTCGGAAACAGAGATGAACCAGACGCTCGACCGACTGGCCGCTCAGGGCTACCGCTACTTCGACCAGGTGGCCGACCTTGCCAAGCGCGATGCTTTCTACCAGCAATATCACCTCAACGTGGGACGGGCTACGGACAACAACAACTTCACCGCCTCGCTCACCTATCGCAACAACAAGATGAACGACCGCTTCACCAACGACAACTCGTGGGCCATCGACCTGCGCGACCAGCTCGACATCACGTCGTGGCTGCGACTCGATGTCGGCTCGTATACCTATTATAAAAAGAGCAAGACGCAGACGTTCAGCGCGCTTAGTCCCGGTTTTAGCTATATGCCCTACGACAACCTGCGCAACGCCGACGGAACGGACTTTACGTCGACACAGGATTCGCGCATGAGCCTCTCCAACCTTACCATCCTCGACTACTATGGCTTGCGCAACCTCGACATCACGCCGATGGACGAACTGGGGCGCAACCAGAACGTCGGCAACGACTTCCTCAACCGTACCTACGGGAAACTCAACGTGCAGCTGCCCTACGGACTCAACTACAACGTGATGTTCCAATACGAGTATGCCTACGAGAAGACACACCAGCTCAACGAGAAAGACTCTTACTACGTGCGCAGCCTCGTCGACCAGTATGCCACCGACAATGGTGCTGGCGGAACCATCTTCAATGTTCCCGACGGACACATCCTCTTCCGCTCCAACCAGACATCGAAAGCCTATACCTTTCGTCAGCAGCTCAACTTCGACAGAACGTTTGCCGACAAGCACAACGTCGTTGCCCTCCTCGGTCATGAGGTGAGGAAGTCGGTCATCGACTACGACAACAACACGCTATACAACTACGACCCCGACATGCTCACCTTCTCGCTCGTCGACCAGAACGTGCTCAACAGCACCTACGGACTGATGGGAGGCTACGGCCTGCAGGCACGCGACTTCGCCTACCTCCGCTATGTCGACAACCGCTACATCTCTTTATTTGCCAATGCCGCCTACACCTACGACGACAAATACATGCTCTCGGGAAGCATCCGCTGGGACCGCTCCAACCTGTGGGGTACCAGTTCGAAATACCAGAAGAAACCTATCTGGAGCGTCGGTGCCGGATGGAACATCGACCGTGAGGCATGGTTCAACGTGGCATGGGTCGACCGCCTGAAGCTGCGTGCATCGTACGGTATCGCCGGTAACGTGGCAAAAGACGCTGCACCCTATATGACAGCCTACTACTATCCCAACTACAATGTCGGCGGCACCTATGGTCAGGTGGGCAACCGCCCGAACCCGACATTGCGCTGGGAAAAGACGACAACGACGAACATCGCCCTCGACTTCGCCCTCTTCGGCAACCGCCTGAACGGTAGCATCGAATACTACAACAAGATGGGCACCGACCTGTTGGCCAACACGATGGGCGTGCCGACGGAGGGCTTCGGCTACAACACCTACCAGATTAACAACGGCAAGATGCGCAACCGCGGTTTCGAAGTGACCCTGACGGGCAATATCGTACATACCGCCGACTTCGACTTCACGGCAACGGCCACCTACGGATACAACAAGAACAAGGTGGTCTACGTCAATGTGGAGTGTCCCTTCTACATCCTCCAGCTCGACTATCCCGAGGCATACCCCATCATCGGCAATCCCTTCAACGCCATCTATGCCTATCAGTGGGCCGGACTGAGCAGCGACGGCCTGCCGCAGGTGTACGATGCCGCCGGTGAACCGACGACATACAATCCCTCCGACCTCGGTGCCATCGTCTATGCAGGCAGCACCGACCCCACCCACTTGGCTTCGCTCAACTTAGGCTTCCGCTGGAAGCAGTTCGACTGCTCGGCACTCTTCGTCTATCAGGGTGGACACAAGATGCGCAACACCGACCTCCCCATGCTCGGCACTTCCTACAACTCGGCACTCTGGAGCTATGTCACCGTGCTGAGCAACGTCAACAAGAACATCGTCAACCGTTGGCGACAGCCGGGCGACGAGGCACACACCGACATCCCGCGCATCACCTTTGCCGAGAACCCGCTCTTCAGCGATGCCTCGTACACTATCTACAGCTATGCCGACAACAACGTCATCGACGCGTCGAACCTCCGACTGGCCAACATCTCGCTCGCCTACAACCTGCCGTCGGCTTGGGCTGCCAAAGCTCATCTCTCTGCCGCACGCCTGCAGCTGAACGTGGAGAATGCCGCCACATGGGCAAAGAGCTCGTCGGCCAAATACCTCCTCGGCGGCTACAGCGCACCGAACTATGTCTTTGGCCTCTACCTTGATCTCTGATAGATGTTCTACGATTCACTATACATAATTAAAAAGATGAAAGATATGAAAACCAAGATATTCAAGAACTTCGCCAATGCCACGCTGGGCATTGCATGTTGCATGTTGGGGACTGGTCTCGTCGGCTGCGACGACTATTTGGACAATGTGCCGAAAGGACAGAAGATTCCAACGACGCTCGAAGACTTCACCGTCATGCTCGCCGACGAATACGACAACTGCCGTGAGGATGTCTCGCAGGCCATCATCCTGCTCAACGACCGTTACGTCAGTGCCGCCAACCTGGCTTACTATGAGCTGTGGAACGCCAACTATATGTGGGACGAGAGTGCCGACCGCATCTTCATGAACAAGAGTGACGAGACAACCTATTACAACAGCTATACGGGCATCAACACGGCCAACCTGATTATCGAGAACGCTCTCTCTGCCACCAACGCCACGGAGGGCGAGCGCCTTCAGGCCATCGCTCAGGCCAAGATGTTGCGAGCCAGCAAGTATTTCACCCTAGTGAACTACTACGCCAAGCAATACAACGCTGTTACGGCTCAGCAGGACGGCGGTGTGCCGCTCATCACCAGTGCCAACGTGAATGCACCTTACACTCAGCCTTCCGTGCAGGATATCTATGACTTCATCCTCGGCGACATCGAAGGGGCGCTGCCCAACCTGCCGGATGAGCCGCAGAACGTACTGTATGCCTCGAAAGGATCGGCTCATGCCTTAGCTGCCCGCGTCTACCTGCAGATGAGCAACTACGGCGAAGCTCTGAAACATGCCGAGGCGGCGCTCACCTTCAACGACAAGCTCTTCGACTGGGTGGCCTTCTACAACGAGAACAAGACCGTGGTGACGACACCCGATGTCTACCAGAACATCACGTCGCCCATGGGACACGACTTCTGCGAGAACTACAACTTCTGCCACGGCGCATCGTCGAATGCCGGCAACGACCTGCAGCTGCGCGTCGACCGTGGCGAGCAGTTCGAGAAGGGCGATGCCGCCTTCCAGTGCCGATGGAAGATTCGCACCGTGGGCAGCGACACCTACTACAACCCGAACCTGCGCGGATTCTTCAACCGAGGAGGGATGACGACGACAGAGGTGTACCTCATCGAGGCAGAATGTCTCGCCCGGACAGGACATGTAGACCAGGCGATGACCGTGCTGAACAACGTCCGCCAGAAACGCCTCCTGCCGGCCGACTACAAGGCACTCACGGCCAACAATGCCGACGAGGCCATCGACCTGATCGCAAAGACGAAGGGCGAAGCCATGATTCTGACCATCGTCCCCTTCTGCGATGCCCGCCGACTGAACCTCGAACCGGCTCATGCCCGCACTCTGACGAAGTCCGAAAACGGACAGACGTTCAGCCTCTCGCCCACCAGTCATCTGTGGGTGATGCCCTTCCCGCAGGGGGCCGTCAGCAACAGCGGCAACGGCACCGTGACACAGAATGTTGAAAGATAAGGCCAATAGACATAAGAAAGAATGAATACAATGAAAAAACTCCTGAGTGTGGCCGCCCTGATTCTTGTGGCGGCAACCTCACAGGCACAACACTACTGTGTGAATGGCTCCGCGGAAGGCTTGCCCGACGGCATCACGCTGCAGCTCGTCCCCATGAGCCACGACCAGGAAAAACCCATTGCCGAAGCCACCGTCAGCGACGGACACTTCCGCTTCGAGGGCGACATCCCCAGCGAGATGAACGGTGTGGGAGAAGGCATCTGCGTGAGCATCACGGTGAAAGACAGCAACGGCGCTGAATACTTCATCCTGGAACCTGGCACGACGACCATCACCCTGACCGCTGTGGCCGACAGCCAGCCGACGGATGAAGTGCAGAGATATCGTTTCGACCACGTCAGTATCAGCGGATCACCGCTGACAGACAGGCTCAACGGCTACAAGGCCCGTCGCGCACAGCTCGACCAGCTCTACACAGCCTACAACGAGCGACACAAGGATGTCGAGGAGAAACTCATCGCAGCACGCAACGCCAAAGACAACGAACTGGTCAAGGCAATACAGGCTTCCGACGAGTGGAAAGCGTTGATGGCCGACGAGAGCGAATTCTTCAAGACAGCGGAGGAAACCTACACCGCCATCATCAACGAGAACCGCGACACCTACTGGGGGCCGATGATGGCACTCTACCTGATGAGCTACTTCACGAAGGACAATAAACCGCTCTTCGACTCCTTCTCCGTAGAGGCACAGCAGAGCTGGTACGGCAAGAAGATGCGCGACGAGATTATGCCCGCCGGCGACATCGGCGAACCTGCCAAGGAACTGACCGTGCGCGACGACAGCGGTAAGACGCTGACGCTGAAAGAACTGTCGCAGGGCAAGCGCATCGTGCTCATCGACTTCTGGGCTTCGTGGTGCGGACCCTGCCGCAAGGAGATTCCCAATGTCAAGAAGCAGTATGAACTGTACAAAGACCGGGGCTTCGAGGTGGTCTCCATCAGCATCGACAAAAAGGAAGACGCATGGCGCAAGGCCTTGAAGGAGGAAAACCTGGAGTGGCCCAACTTCCGCGATACAGAGGGAGCCGCCGACCTCTACAAGGTGCGCAGCATTCCCGCCATGTTCCTCATCAATGCCGAGACACAGAGGGTCATCGCCTTCGGTGAAGATGCACGGGGAGAATCGTTGGCAGAGATCCTGGCCGACATCTTCGCCCTATAATATATAATAAGGTATAGCAACTGTTTCGCCGCACGTCATCTAAGACGCTGCGGCGAAACACTTTTTTGATAATTATGCAGGAAATATAACAATTTAAAATATTTTACACTGAAAAACTATCATTTTTTAAGTAAATTTCTTGGTAGTTTAAAAAAAAGTATTTATCTTTGCGGTTGATTTGAGATGAAAAAGCCACTTCTGCCCACTGGACGGATTTCAGGAAGTTGGCTCTTCTGCCTTCAAACAATGTGCCCGAAACAATAGTATTCACTATCAATAACAAACATTATTCACTTAAAAATTGCAGACTTATGGGAAAAAAGATTACCTCTTTTTTGGTATTTGCAGCCATGTTGTTCGCATTGCCAATGAATGCCCAGAGCGTAAAAGCCGTCAAGTCCACTAAGGGCGTGCGGCCTGCTATCTATGTACCGAAAACGGTCAAGAAGCCGCTCACAGTGATTGAAAAGAAGGAAGCCTCTGAGCCTACGATGCTTCTCACAGCCGTTGAGAAGGCACAGGCTGAGAAGGAAGCCTATGTGACCAAGATGACCGAACAGACGATTGGCCACAAGCTCGTCAAGGAGACGCGCAACCGTCTTGACTTGAGCGTCAAGAACAATCCTCTCAAGAAAAATGTTATCCGCCGTGCCGGTGAGGTGGTCGATGCCAACGGTATCATCACATCACCCGCCGAAGGCACCGAGATTCACTATACCCGTAGCGGTGTAGGACTCTCATGGAACGATGGCACCAGTTCATACGATCAGGTAGAAGCTTCTGGCGATCTGCTCATGGTCGAGTGTGAGGACGGCACGGTCTATATTAAGGATGTCATCTCGCAGTTCAAGCTCGGCACATACGTGAAGGGTACGAAGGAAGGCAATACCATCACAATCCCAACCGGACAGGTGATCTACTTCAACAGCAATTATAGCCTTTCCTACTTCCTTGCATGGGGCGACACTGATGGAGCCGGTGACTATACTTACGATTCGACTGCCGACGCCATTACCTTCACCATTGATGGTGACGTCATCTCATTGAACGGGTCAAGCATCGATCGCGTCATTGCTCCGTTCTACACCTACCAGGGAAATACGTATTGCGCATCGGCTGAGTTCAATACGGTATGGACCCTCAATGAAGAATGGGAACCGCTGGTTATCAACGAAGAACTTGTCACTCTCCCTGCCGGTGTCGAGGCTGAACAATGGTTTGCCACAGGTGCCGATAACGAAGGTGCAACATTCAACCGCAGTGCTCAAGTTGCATTCGATGGCACTGATGTCTATGTGTCTGGCTTGTTCAGCAACTTCCCCAATGCATTTATCAAGGGTACGCTTGACGGAACGAAGGTGACCTTCAAAGGCTTGCAGTTTATCGGAACTTACAGTAGTACATATAATATGTATGCCGTAGGTGTAAACAGCAGCGATGATTTGGACAATTTCACCATGACCTACGATGAAGAAGCCCAAACGCTTACTTCCGACATGGGAATCGTGGCTAATGCTGCCACCGACAGACTCTACTATCTGGAGTGGATTGACAACGTAACGCTCAATGGTGGACCTTACGAGGAGCCGACCATCGTGACGGGCGATCCTGTTGAGGTGCCTTACACCAACGACTTCGCCGATGATGCCGCCTTCGCACAGTTTGGTGTCTACGATGCCAACATGGACGCCAACACCTGGACCCTGTACAGTGGTGCCGCACGCTATCTGTATAGCTCTACAAACAATGCCGACGACTGGCTCGTATCGCCCCCCATCAAGCTGTTGGCTGGCCAGAAGTATCGCTTCGCCATTGACACATGGGCACAGAGCGCTACTTATGCTGAGCGCGTCGAGGTGCTGATGGGCACTGAGGCCAAGGCTTCGGCCTTCACCACACAGGTGATTGAGCCCACGGATGTGAACTACGCATCTACTGCTCCGAAGACCCTTGAGAATGCAAACGTCGAGGTAGAGGAAGACGGCTACTACTACTTCGCTGTCCACGCTATCTCTGACGCTTACAAATGGGCTCTCTTCGTTGACAACTTTGTCGTAGAGGCTGGCGCTGGTGCTAATGCTCCCGCAGCCGTCAGCGGCCTCGCTGCTACTCCTTATGACGAAACGATAGGTGCTACCATCACCTTCACTGCTCCGACAATGACCGTCGGCGGTACTGAACTGGCAGGAAGCGCCATGACCATCGAGCTGCAGCGCGATGGCACCGTCATCAACACCTTCGAGGGTGTCACTCCGGGACAGGAGCTGACCTACGAAGATGCCGACGAAACACTCACCGTAGGCAACCACACCTACACCGTCATCCCCTCTAACGAGGAGGGTGCAGGCGAAAAGGCTGAGATCACCGTATTCCTCTCGCAGACACTCAACGTTCCGTTCACCATCGACATGACTGCCCAGGAGTCGCTTGCCGGCTTCAACATCATCGACAACAACGGTGACGCTTCGACATGGAAGTGGGGCGACAGCTACAACTGCGTCATGTACGGCTACAACTACAGCAACGCCGCCGACGACTACCTCATCTCTTCGCCCATCCGCATGGAGGCTGGCAAGAACTACAAGGTGGTGATTGTGGCAAGCTGCTATGGTGAGAACTATCCTGAGAAGTTCGAGGTGCTCCTTGGCAACGACGCTACCGTAGCCGCCATGACGACAACCGTCATCGAGCCCACAGACGTAACTTCGAAGGAAGATACAGAGTTCGAGGCTGAGTTCACTGCTCCTGCCGACGGCAAGTTCTACCTGGCCATCCACGCTATCAGTGACGCCAACAAGTGGAACCTCTACCTCAAGAGCTTCGCTGTAGAGTTCGGACTGCTTGACACCGACATCGACGCTGTGACCAACCTTGCCGTCACTCCGGGCGAGCAGGGTGCGCTGAGCGCTACTGTCAGCTTCACTGCACCGACTAAGAACATCGGTGGTGCCGACCTGACTGAGAATATCGCAGCCATCGAGATTCTGCGCGATGGTGAGACCATCCAGACCTTCAACGATGTTGCTCCTGGCACCGACGTGACCTTCAACGACGCCGACGAGGCACTGACCAACGGCACACACACCTATCAGGTTATCCCGTACAACGCTGAGGGCAAGCCCGGACGCAAGAGCGACAAGATTACCGTATTCATCGGCGTCGACGCTCCGCAGCCCGTTCCCAGCCTGGCAACCATCGACGGTGGCGACTACATCGTCTTCTCGTGGGAGCCTGTCTCTGAAGAGGGTGTCAATGGCGGATTTGTCAATACTGAAAAGGTTGGCTACTCTATCTGGACAATGGCTCTGTTCGACTTCATGGGTTGGTTCACCTACTGGGATGTCGACGAGCAGCTCGACTCTGTGGTAGGCAAGACCAAGACCGTTGTTGACTTCGACACCGAGGCTGGCGACGTGCAGGAGCTCAAGCCCTTCGCTATCATCCCGGCTACCGAGGCTGGCGAGGCTGAGTACACCACGACACAGATGTTCGTAGGCCCGGCTTACGACGGACTGGAGGAACACTTCGCAGGTGGCAAGATCGCTTACAACACATGGACATTCTCGACAACCGACACGGACAGCGAGGATACTGGTGCTTACTTCAATGAGGATTCGTCCGACGGCGACGGCTACTCTATCCTGCTCTTCGTCGAGAACGCTGGCAACACTCTGGATCTCACACCGGGTAAGGTGAAGATTCCTGAGGGAGCAACCAACCCCGTCCTGCTGTTCGATTATCAGAATCCTGACGCAGCCAACAGCCTGCAGGTGAACATCGAGATGCCCGACGGCTCGGTCGATGAGATCGCCCTGAACGGCTCTGGCGACGGCTGGCAGCCCGCTAAGATCAACCTGATGAAGTACGCCAGCCAGCGCTACATCATCATCCGCTTCGTAGGCAACTTCGTCAACGCAGGCAACATCGTTCTTGACAACATCCTGGTTTACGACCAGCTCGAGTACAACCTCGTGGCCGACATCACAGCTCCGAAGAGCCTCGTGCTCGGTAAGGAGGCTCCGGTGAAGATCTCGCTCCGCAACATGGGCGCTAACGCAGCCGACGGCTACACCGTGAAGCTGTTCGCCAACGACGAGGAGATTGAGATGGCCGACGCTGAGTTCGCTACCATCGAGTCGCTCGCTAATGCTGAGTTCGACGCTACGTTCCCGACAACCGTCTTCGACGAGGCCGGCACCGTGACGCTCCGCGCTGAGGTAGAGTACGACCTCGACCTTGATGAGGACGACAACGTGGCCGAGGCCACCATCGAGGTGACCGCTCCTACAGTGGCCGCTCCGCTCACACTCACTGCTACTGCCAACGGCACAAAGGCCGACCTCGAGTGGACTGTTAATGATGCAGGCGCTGCAGAGGAAGTGACCGAGGACTTCGAGTCGTACGAGGCATTCTCTATCGAGGGTTGGGGCGAGTGGACAACCGCTTGCAACACCGGTGGTGTGACTGGTGGCATCTGGGACAGCTACACCCATCCGCACGCGGGCGAGTCGTTCGCTTACATCGTTACCAACTGGGCTTCTGTTGAAATCGCTTCTCAGGATGGCTTTGAGCTGCCGCACTCTGGCGACCAGGCTCTCTCGAATGTCTATGCTTACGAGGGAGAGAACTACCTGACCAACGACAACTGGCTCATCTCGCCTGCTCTGCCGGGCATCGCTCAGACCATCAAGTTCTGGGCTAAGAGCTGCACCGACGAGTACGGCGGTCTGGAGACCTACGAGGTGCTCTACTCTACCACCGACACCGAGACTGCAAGCTTCACGAAGGTGGCCGATGTTGAGGCTCCGTTAGAGTGGACTGAGTTCACTGCCGACCTGCCCGAGGGATCGAAGTACTTCGCTATCCGCAACACCACCAACGGCGAATTCGCATTCGTCGGAATGCTCGACGACATCACCTACATGGCAGGTGCTTCTTCTTGCGACGCCTTCAACATCTACGTTGACGAGGTGCTCGTAGGCTCTGTCGAGGGTGGCGTGCTGACCTTCACCACCGACGTGCTGCCCGCTGGCGAGCATAAGGTGTCTGTGACAGCCGTCTACGGCGATGTTGAGTCGCTCCCAGTCGACGCTACCGTCACCATCGAGGTGGCTACAGCTATCGAGGAGGTCATCAATGCCGAAAGCCTGCAGAACGTCTTCCGCTTCAACGGTGTGAAGGTTCGCTCGAATGCTGAGACAACGAAGGATCTCCAGAAGGGTGCTTACATCATCAACAACAAGAAGGTTGTCGTGAAGTAACAATGCGGAGAAAATAAGTAATTCCATAATCTAAACGTGAGGATGCGTGTCGTCTGAAGGCGCGCATCCTCTTTTCCCGTCTATTTGAAAGTAACTCTTATTATTACCACATCACTCACTACAAACGAGAACAACAAATGAAGAAAATAACGCTGCCGATGGCATTGATGCTCCTCTTGACCACTGGACAGGCAATGGGAGCCCCCCGTACCAAGGCGAAGATGCAGCAACTGGCCACCGAGGCCCTGCACAGCAAGCAGATCAAGCTGCAAACTCCCAAGAAAAACACAACGTTACGCGAACTGAAATCAACAGACACCTACACCATCTTCGGCTATGAAGAAGGCGGCTATGCCATCGTCTCTGCCGACGACCTGCTGCCCGAGGTGCTCGGTATGTCGGCCTCGAAATATAGCGAGGGCCGCAACGAAAACTTCAAGTGGTGGCTCACCATGGTCGACCAGGCAGCCCAGCACATTGTGCGCAATGGCATCCACCATGCCACACCCACACCGGGGGAGGCTGGCTTTGTGGAGAACGTCGACCCGCAGCTCACCACCAAGTGGGACCAAGAGACACCCTATAACAACTACTGCCCTGGCAGCGGATGGAACAAGTGTCTGACAGGCTGCGTCGCTACGGCAATGGCACAGGTGCTCAACTTCCACAAGATGCCGGAGCACGGCTTCGGACAGCGCACCATCTACTACCCGCAGTACGACTACAACGGTGAGGCCGTTACGGCGAACTTCGGCGAGCATTATTACGACTGGGACAATATGCTCGACTATTATGTGGAAGGACAGTATACGCAGGCTCAGGCTGACGCTGTGGCTACGCTGATGCGCGACTGCGGCGTGGCAGCCAATATGCAGTATGGAACGACGATGGAAGGCGGCAGCGGTGCCTACTCACAGGATGCTGCTGAGGGACTGCGCCAGTATTTCGGTCTGACCGATGCTGAATGTGTAGAGCGTAATAACTTTACTGATGCCCAATGGATGGACATGGTCTACAAGGAGTTGTCCGAGAACGGACCTATCTATTACGGTGGTTCCGACCTGCGTCCGTCGGTTTGGGGTGGACACGCTTTCGTGCTCGAAGGCTACAACGCCCAGGGACTGGTCTACGTCAACTGGGGATGGAGCGGCGACGACGACGGTCCCTTCGACATCTCGTTGCTCAATCCGTCGTACTATCAGTTCGACTCGGAGCAGGATATGATCATCGGACTGCAGCACGAAGATCCCATAGAGGTGGTGGCCAAGGAGATTAGTCTCGAAGAGGCTGGCACGCTCTCGCAGGTGATTGAAGCCGAGACACTCGACGAGAACGTCATGATCGGCGAACTGAAGATTTCGGGCAACATCAACAGCGACGACCTGCGCTATATCCGTGAACAAGCGGGCAACAACGCCCTGTGTGAGAACACCAAGGGACGACTCTCTGCACTCGACCTCTCGGAGGCTCGCTTCGTAGAAGGCGGCGAACCCTACATCACGCTGAACAATGCCAATCTCGTCACCAGCAACGATATCCTGCCAGAACGGGCTTTCTATGGCTGTAAGAAGCTGAAGAGCGTCAAGCTGCCGCAGGGTATCAAGCAGTTTGGCAAGGGTGCCTTCGCCCTTTGCACGTCACTGTCTGAAATCGAGCTGACACCTGCCGAGGATGCCGATTTCGTCGTAGACGGAAACTTTATCTGGAACACCGACAAGACGGAGCTCGTCGCCGTGCTGCCCTTGCAGAAGGGTGAGCTGGCATTGCCTCATGAGCTGGAAACAATCGGCGACTATGCCATCGCTGGCTGTGCCAACATCTCGAAGGTTGTCATACCGGCTTCGGTGAAGTCCATCGGCACAGAGGCCATGCGCGGCTGTAGCTCGCTCGGCGAGATTCGCATGATGGGCAAAGAGATTCCCACGCTGACAGGTGGCAATGTATTCGATGGCGTCTCCAAGACCAACTGCACACTCTACGTGCGCAGCGGCATGAAGACAAAGTATTCGAAGCTGGCGCAGTGGCGCGACTTTGCCGACAACGGCAAGGACAACATTGTGGAGTTCGGAACGACCATCAAGGCTCGTAACGCCGCCCGCGAATATGGTCAGGACAACCCCGTGCTGGGCTATCAGATCAAGGGTGACCACGTCACCGGCACACCGGTCATCACCTGTGAGGCCGACCGCCGCTCGCCTGCCGGACGCTACGTCATCCATATTGAGGCAGGCAGTATCGACAATGAGGCTGTCGACTTCGAGGATGGCTACCTCGTGGTGAAGAAGGCCACGCTGACGACTACCGTGCAGAACGCCGAGCGCGAACAATTCCAGGAGAACCCTGAATTTGAGATTACCTACCGTGGTTTCCGCAACGGCGACAAAGCCGACGATCTCGACGTGCTGCCTGTCGTAATGACTGAAGCCACACCGGAAAGCGAAGTGGGTGAATATGTGCTGACCCTGACAGGTGGCGAGGACGACTGCTATGAGTTTGAGCTGGTCAATGGTGTGCTCACCGTCACGGAAAGCACCGTGCCACCCATACCGACTGCCATTTCGGCTGTCACTATCGACGATCTGTTCGGAACGGCTGAGGTGTTCGACCTGCAGGGTCGACGCGTCAACCCGAAGAACAACCTGCCCGCCGGCATCTACGTCGTCAACGGACGGAAGATTGTTGTTCGCTGATGGCACTTATCAACGATTAACAATCCAGCAATTTTTACTTTCAAGAAAAGCCGCAAACGACTTGTGCGTTTGCGGCTTTTTCTGACAACTTCTACACATCCCGTCCCTACTCCGTGTCAGATTGTCAGTTGTCTGACAGATTTCCAGACGCCATTGCCATGCTGGCATACGATTTGCTAATGCTTTTTAGCGATAGGAGGAATAACTGTCGAAAAGAAAGTATTAACAAAAAAATAAAAAAGCAATGGCAAAAGTAATTGGAATTGACTTAGGAACTACCAACAGCTGCGTAGCCGTATTCGAAGGCAACGAGCCGGTAGTCATCGCTAACAGCGAAGGTAAGCGCACCACGCCTTCTGTGGTGGGCTTCGTGAAAGACGGCGAGCGCAAGGTGGGCGACCCTGCCAAGCGTCAGGCCATCACCAACCCGAAGAACACGGTCTACTCGATCAAGCGCTTCATGGGTGAGAACTGGCAACAGACGGAGAAGGAGATCTCGCGCGTACCTTATACGGTTACGAACGAGAATGGCTATCCCCGCGTAGACATCGACGGACGCAAGTACACGCCGCAGGAAATCTCGGCTATGGTGCTGCAGAAG
>JAGBLC010000211.1 GCA_017635615.1 Prevotella sp. | reverse complement strand
TGGAAGACAATGCGGCAATCCATCTGCTTTGCCATTCGTGCCAGTCGGTCGACCCATCGATGGAATCCAGGCTCAAACTCAGCACGGCTCGGCACGGCCACCTGTATGCGCCGTATCGTGCTGAGCGGCTGTCGGATGCGTGCAATGATAATCTGGCGGTTCAGTTCGGTGAAGAGATTCTCCGTAAAGACGCCCCAGAAGCAATCTTTCTCCGACTTCGGCTCGTACATGCCCATGATAATCTCGCTTGCCTGGTTTTCTTTAAAGGCATGCATAATACCGTTGGCGATATTTGTAGCGATGCGACTTTGCGTCTGCATGCGAACATCAGCCGTGGCTGCATATTTCACGGCACGCTCGAGCAACGCTTTCCCTCGTGCCTGATATTTGTCAACGTTCTCGTCGTCGAGCGTGATATTCAGTCCGATAAGCCCCCTGTTGAGCCTTCGGTTGCGCATCAAGATGGCCAAAGTGACCAGCGTTTCACAGCTCTCCTCTCCGCTGAGCGGTATGAGCATCTTCTCGTCGTCGCCCCGTTTCTCGTCGGCCTCAAGGTTCGACTCATTCAGGACAATCTGCCGCGAAGCCAACTCGGTGACGATCGACGAGATGACACACGTGAAAAGAATCATCATCACCACGCCATTGAGCATCTCGTTGTCAACGAGAAAACGTCCTGGCGATACTTCCAGCTGCCTTCCCACCATGATAATAGCGATAGACCCAGCTGCATGGGCACTTGTCAGACCGAACATCATGTTACCATGCGACCAAGGCAGGCGGAACGACAGACTGGCCACGTAGCCTGCTATCATCTTGCCCAGCGTGCCAATGACGACGATACAAGCCACGATATAGGCTGTATGCCAGCCGTCGAAAAGGGCCCTGACGTTGATGAGCATGCCCACACCGATAAGGAAATAGGGAATGAAGATGGCGTTGCCGATGAACTCCAGTCGGCCCATCAGCGGCGAAACCAAGGGGATATATCGGTTGAGCACCAGTCCGGCAAAGAACGCCCCGAAGACCCCTTCCAGCCCGATGAGGTCGGTCAAGGCCGCACTGAGGAAGAGTATCGACAACGTAAAGATGAACTGCGTTACGCCGTCGGCATAATGGCGCAAGAACCACCTTGTCACCCTGGGAATGAAGAAAATCATACCCGCCATATAAAGCACCAGCTTCGCCAGCATCCACACGATGGTCAGCGCTATGGAGCCACCGCCGCCGGCCGTCTCTTTGTCGTAGACACCCACGATGATGGACAGCGACAAAAGGGCCATCAGCAGGGCGAACATGCTGGCTCCGACGCTGAGCGTGACGGCCTTATGACGTTGCAGACCATATTTGCAGACAATGGGATAGGCGATGAGCGTGTTGGAGGCCATCACGCAGCAGAGCAGCAGCGTGGCCTGGACGGAATAGCCCATCAGGCTTCTGCCCGCAACATATACCAATAAGAAAGGTATAGCAAAGGTGAGAATACCAAAGGCGAGCATGCGCACGCTATGCTTGCGCAGGCCCTCCATGTCCATCTCCAGTCCGGCAAGGAACATGATGAAGTAGAGTCCCACCTGGCCGAACAGCTCGAACGACGCGTCGCGCTCCAGGATATTCAGCCCGAACTGCCCCACGATGATGCCCGCGATGACCATTCCTATGAGATGCGGTATGCGCAGGCGGTTCATGATCATCGGCGCAAAAAGGATGATGAGCAGCACGATGAAGAATATCCAGGTGCTGTCGCTCACGGGGAAGTATGCTGCCAAGTTTGCCATTTCTGCCTGCAAAATTACAACTTTTTTGCCAATTCTGCGTGAAAACACGAGAAAAGTAGTATTTTTGCACCCACAATTCAAGATAACATCAGATATGAGAGTAGCAATCGTTGGCGCCAGTGGCGCCGTAGGTCAGGAGTTTCTCCGCATCCTGGAGGAGCGCGAGTTTCCCATCAGTGAGCTTTTGTTGTTCGGCAGCCAGCGTTCTGCCGGCCGTAAATATATGTTCCGCGGCAAGGAACACGAAGTGAAGCTGCTGCAGCCGGGCGACGACTTCCGAGGCGTCGACATCGCCTTCACGTCGGCCGGAGGCGGCACGAGCGAGAAGTTTGCCGAGACCATCACGAAGCACGGCGCCGTGATGATCGACAACAGCAGTGCCTTCCGCATGTGCGACGACGTGCCCCTGGTCGTTCCGGAGTGTAACGCCGAGGATGCCCTAAACCGTCCGCGCAACATCATAGCCAATCCCAACTGCACGACCATCATGATGGTGGTCTGCCTGAAACCCTTAGAGCAGCTGTCGCACATCCGCCGCATCCGCGTAGCGTCGTACCAGAGTGCCAGCGGTGCCGGTGCCGCAGCAATGCAGGAACTGGAGCAGCAATACCGCGAACTGCTTGCCGGCGAGCCCGTCACCGTGAGCAAATTCCCCCACCAGCTGGCCTACAACGTCATCCCGCAGATTGACGTTTTCCAGCCCAACGGCTATACGAAGGAAGAGATGAAGATGTTCAACGAGACGCAGAAGATCATGCACAGCGACGTTCGCTGCTCGGCGATGTGCGTTCGCGTGTCGTCGTTGCGCAGCCACAGCGAGAGCGTCTGGATAGAGACAGAGCGCAAGATAACGCCGGAAGAGGCGCGCCGCGCCTTCGAAGCCGCCCCTGGCATCATCGTGAAAGACGATCCCTCGCAGCTCATCTATCCCATGCCGCTTGAGACAGCAGGCCACGACGACATCTATGTAGGACGCATCCGCGAAGACCTTGCCTTCGAGAACGGCCTCACCTTCTGGCTCAGTGGCGACCAGATTCGCAAGGGTGCCGCCCTCAATGCCGTGCAGATAGCCGAATATCTCATCAGCGTAGGCAACATCGGATGATATACAAAACTTGTAAAAAAGAAGTATATTTTTGTGAAAATGTTTTGCGGGATGCTGAGAAATGCTTACCTTTGCACCCGCAATTCGCACGATAGGGGCGTAGCCCAGTTGGTTTAGAGCGCTGCAGTCACATTGCAGAGGTCCCCGGTTCGAGCCCGGGCGTCCCTACGAAGAAAGAGAAAAGACAGGTCTTGAAGGCCTGTCTTTTTTTGTTATTCCTATCAGATAGCGGTGCTGTATGACGCATATTGCGGTGCAGTTTGACGCTTATCGCGATACTACATTAATAATGTAGTGCGACTACATTAATAAAGTAGTGTGACTACATTAATAAGGTAGTGAGACTACATTAATAAGGTAGTGTTGGCATTTGCCGCTTTTTGCATCGCTATATGCCGCATTCGAGACTGATAAATGCCGCATTCGAGACTGATAAATGCGGCATTTGAGACTGATAAATGCGGCATTTCGCAATGATATCCGGCACAAGACGGCTCGGCATTTGCCGGCGGGAGGGCGGCCGTCGGCCGTCAGCACTGCTCCGTCTGTGTGACGTCTTCTATCTGGTTGATAATCTCCTGATACTGGCGCTGCGTCCTGAAGTGGATGGTCAGTCCGAGAATCAGACCCACGATTCCACCTATTATTCCGGCCAGGAGGAAGGTTGTCACCTCTTCTTCCCCACCCTTCTTGTACACCTCGTAGGCAAACCAGGCTATCCAGAGGATGCAGACGGGAATGCCGAAGAACAGCCATTGCGAGTCGCGCTTCTTAGCCTGCGCCACCTTCTGACGCGCCACGAGCAGGTCGTCGCGCATCAAGCTGCCGTCGCGCAGCGATTGTCCGTTCCAGAGCGTGTAGCCGAAGGCACTGAGCAACAACACGCAAGTGCCTAACCAGAAGGCGACGCTGAATCCACTGAGGCTGACAAAGGCCCAATAGCTGTAGGGTATCATGAGGAGGGCGAGGGCACAGAGGGCGATGTAAGTGCGGTTGATATTGGCCACATTCTTTCGCATCGAGCGGCGGATGAGTCGGTCGTTGACGATTTCCTGCTTCTGCAGTTTCTCTTTCAGTATGCTCATTTGCTGACGCATATCTTCAAAATCATAGTCGTTCATAATGGGTAGGTGTTTTAATGGTTTGACATGCTTTTCAGTTGTTCCTTGATTCTGTACAGGCGTACGCTGACGTTTTTAGCCGTGATGCCTACAATCTGACCTATCTCGTCGTAGGAGAGGTTCTCCAGCCAGAGCAGCACGATGGCGCGGTCGAAGGGTTGCAGCCGTACGATGCGCTTGTGGAGCAGGTCCACCTGTCGTGTGTCGCTGTCGGCGTCTTCAAAGAGATTGATGTCGAGAGCCAGCCGTTCGTCGCTCTTGCTGCGCGCAAAGAGGGGGCTGCGGCGGCGTTTCCTGTCGAGAGAGATACACGTGTTGAGAGCCACGCGATAGATCCAGGTGCGGATGTCGCTGCGGTTTTCGAAGCTTCCGAACCCCTGCCAGAGGTTGACGAGCACCTCTTGGAAGAGGTCGTTCACCTCGTCGGCATCCTTCGAGAACATGTAGCACACGGTGTAGATGGTGGCTTTCTGTTCCTTGACGGTTTGCGCAAACTTTTGTTCTAATGCATTCATGACGTCGTTTTGTTTAATTGAATTAACTGCCCATTAGACGCACAAAGTTACGAAAAACTACACATACGACCGTGTTTTTTTTCGTTTTTCTCGAAAAAGTCGTAACTTTGTAGCCTGAAATAAACAAGAAAGCAATGGAAAAAGAAGAAAGAAAGAGCCTGGGCCAGTGGAGCCAGAACGTGATTGTCGCCGATGCCGACTACGTCGACGATGTGGCTTTCAACCTGATTGTCAACTTCGAGCGGATGCTGGGCAGAAGGATTCAGCCAGCCGATATGGCCCGCTGGGCAGAGTGTATCGCCCTGGACGGAGGCTTGCGGGCCGACGGCAACGGAGGGCAGCAGACGCAGGTGGTGCTCATCCACGACAAGAAGCACGCTCGGCTTACGAACTTCGTGCCGGCCGACTACTCGAGCGAGCTCAACGGCAAGGCCTTCACGGGGCCGCTCGGAGAGTTTGTCGTCAATGCCTATCCCGTGGAGAGCGTCACGACGAAAGACGACTTCCTGCGCGACGTCCTGTCGACGATGCTCGCCGTCGATGTCGTGAAGCGCATCATGGTGGTGCCCAATGCTGAGCGCGAAGGCACCTACGACGGCCTACGGCGCCTGCTGCGCGACGTTCCGGAAGGCAAGAGCGTCACCCTCTTTGCCATGCAGCCCATGCCCGGAGGCGCTTTCCGCCAGGAGATTCTCGGCTATTCGCTGATGCAGGCACTGGGAATAAGGGCAGAGGAAATCGGGTAATTTAGATAATAAATATTAAAAAAATTGTTGGTCTCAAAATAATCATTTATATTTGCAGACAATATAAACACAACGAAGTATGCTTCTACAAGGACGAATGAACCAGGCACAATATGAAATACTAAATATGTTGTCGTGCATCAATCAAGAAGAAGATGTGACGGCTCTCAAGAGTGTTATCGTACAATTCCTAAACGATCGTCTTCAGAATGAACTTGATCGATTGTGGGAAGATGGAACTATCACAGAAGAGAAAATGTCGAGTTGGGCTAACGAACACATGCGTACAACTTATAAGACGTCATGAAAATTCGACACATTGTACTCGACACCAACTGTCTGCTTCAATCCATTTCGCATCGGAGTGGGTACTATCGGGTATGGAAAGACTTCTTGTTGGGCAGGTATTATCTGTGCGTTACGAATGATATTCTCGAAGAATACGAGGAGATGATAGCAAAGCACACATCTACAACAGCAGCCCATATAGCCATCGAAACTATACTGAGAGCTAATAATGTGATAAGGATTGACGCACGGTACCACTTTGGCTTAATAACGAAAGATCCTGACGACAACAAGTTCGTAGACTGCGCCATAGCTGCTAATGCAGACTTCATTGTAAGTGAAGACAAACACTTCAACATATTAAAGTCGATACCGTTTCCGCACGTGGAGGTAATACGACTTCGCAAGTTCTTACAGGAACTGTCTGAAAAATGACATGTCGTGACATACAGACATTGAGGTTTCATGACAAAATCATTGAAATATAAAATATAACCATTAAAGAAGGAAGGAGAAAAAACAATGAGCAGAGTACTAATGATTGGCGCCGGTGGCGTCGCAACGGTTGCGGCATTCAAGATTGTGCAGAATGCCGATGTGTTCACAGAGTTTATGATTGCCAGCCGCCGCAAGGAGAAGTGCGACAAGCTGGTGGCCGACATACATGCCAAGGGCTACAAGATGGACATCCGGACGGCTCAGGTGGATGCCGACGATGTGGAGCAGCTGAAGGCTTTGTTCGGCGACTACAAGCCCGAACTGGTCATCAACCTGGCCCTGCCCTATCAGGACCTCACCATCATGGAGGCCTGTCTGGCCTGCGGATGCAGCTATCTCGACACGGCCAACTACGAACCGAAAGACGAAGCCCACTTCGAATACTCGTGGCAATGGGCCTACAAGGAGCGCTTCGAGCAGGCCGGCCTGACGGCCATCCTCGGTTGCGGCTTCGATCCGGGTGTCAGCGGCATCTATACCGCCTACGCTGCCAAGCACCATTTCGACGAGATTCACTATCTCGACATCGTCGACTGCAACGCCGGCAACCATCACAAGGCTTTCGCCACCAACTTCAATCCCGAGATCAACATCCGCGAGATAACGCAGAAAGGACTCTACTATAAAGACGGACAATGGATAGAGACCGAGCCGCTGGAGATTCACAAGCCCCTCACCTACCCCAACATCGGCCCACGAGAGTCGTATCTGCTGCACCACGAAGAGCTGGAGTCGCTCGTGAAGAACTATCCCACCATCCGGCAGGCACGCTTCTGGATGACCTTCGGACAGCAGTATCTCACCTATCTCGACTGCATACAGAACCTCGGTATGAGCCGCATCGACGAGATCTGCTACGAGGCTCCGCTGGCCGACAAGCCCGAGGAGAAGGTACGGGTGAAGATTGTGCCGCTGCAGTTCCTCAAGGCTGTGCTGCCCAATCCGCAGGAGCTCGGACAGAACTACGACGGCGAGACCTCTATCGGCTGCCGCATCCGTGGCATCAAGGACGGCAAGGAGCTTACCTATTATATATAT
>JAGBLC010000210.1 GCA_017635615.1 Prevotella sp. | reverse complement strand
TTCAAGCATCGAGCCCGCCACTCCTACGAGCATCATCAGATAAAACAGAATGGGGTGGGGGAGCGTTAAGCTGTAGCCCAATGCTGTACAGAAGCCTGCAAATATCAAAAACAAAGGCCAGGAGGCCGGTAGCAGAAAACGGTCGAGACTGAAGTGGGGGTATCTGTCTGACGGAGCACGGAAAGGGATAGGCACCATTTGGATGAGTACGACGGCCGCCACACACAACAATGCCATGGGCCAATATGGACAAACCGTCGGAAGATAGCTGCCCATCAGCAATGCCATCAACGGGCCAAGGCACAGGGCTATTCGCCCGAACCACGCCGTGGCATGATTGGCACAGGTGCGCTGGAACGATTCGCAGACGTCGATGACCAAGGTGCTCGAAAGAACCATCTGGGCCAGTCCGAACATCGCACCCACAGCCATGCGCACAAGGGCAAACATCGCTGGTGGGATGTTCCATGACGTGATGTTCTGATGCATCAGGCCGAAAAGCCACACGAAAGCAGCAAGAGACGCTACGGCAAGCTCGCAGACATGGTTGCGGCGATAGCGTTCGACGAGAAAGCTGCAAAGCGGACCAAGCAGGAACAGTCCGATGCCGTAGGCTCCCATGATACACCCCTTGGCGAAAGGACTGAGTGGTTCGCTGCGCAGCCAACCTGCTGCTACGGCCATCATCATGTAGACAGCCGTCGTGAGCAGTACGTTGGCAAGACTCAGCGCCGCAAAACCCTTGTGCCACAAGGTGTTGTGCGTGGGGGTTGTCTGTGCATCCATTTGTTAGTAGGATTCCTCTTCAGAGGGGAAGTCGTTGTTCTTCACGTCGGTGACATATTGTCCGATGGCGTTCGTCATGATCTCGTTGAGGTCGCAGTAGCGGCGCAGGAAACGCGGACTGAAACCACGGGTCTTGCCCAACATGTCGTCGACAACGAGAATCTGGCCGTCGGTATGCCCTCCTGCTCCGATACCGATGGTGGGGATGCGCAGATGGCGCGTCACCTGGTCGCCCAAGGTGGCAGGTATCTTCTCTAAGACAACAGCGAAGCAACCGACGTCGTCCAAGGCCATCGCGTCGGACATCAGTTTGTCGGCCTCGGCTTCTTCCTGAGCCCTGACGGCATAAGTGCCAAACTTATTGATGCTCTGAGGTGTCAGGCCGAGATGGCCCATCACGGGGATGCCGGCATCGAGGATGCCTTTGATGGTGTCGATAATCTCGATGCCACCCTCCAGTTTCAGGGCGTCACAACCACTTTCCTTCATCATCCTGACGGCATTGGCCACTCCTTCATGGCGGTCTACCTGGTAGCTGCCGAACGGCATGTCGCACACAACGAGGGCACGCTTCACACCACGCATGACAGAGCGTGCGTGGTAGATCATCTGGTCGACGGTCATAGGCAGCGTCGTGGCATTTCCGGCCATCACGTTGGAGGCGCTGTCGCCCACAAGGATGCCGTCGATGCCTGCACTGTCGACAATGCTTGCTGTGGTGTAGTCGTAGGAGGTGAGCATAGAGATTTTCTCACCGCGTTGTTTCATTTCAATGTAGCGATGTGTCGTCACTTTACGATTGTCGCTGACTAAGTATCCTGACATGTTCTTTTAATATAAAAAATGATTTGGGGTGCAAAGGTACGTAGATTTATTGGAAAGTACCAAAGATATCAATGATTTTCTGCACTTTTGCGTCGTGATAGTCGCTAATGACGTAGTCGCAGAGTGGTTGCAGGGCCTGAATGTCGTTTGTGGTTGCCAGTCCGACCACCGTCATCCCGGCATCGCGGCCCGAGCGGATGCCGTTGAAACTGTCCTCGAAGACGACACACTCTTGCTTCGACACCGACAGGCGTTCGGCTGCTGTCAGATAGCAGTCGGGGAAAGGCTTGCTGCGAGCAAAATCCTCGGCCGTCAAGATAATGTCGAACAGGTTCTTCAGGTGGGGATGGCAGCGGTAGACGTTGGCCATCTTTGCCTGGTTGCTACTGGTGACAATAGCTCTCCGTACACCCTTCAAGGATAACTGCGAAAGGAAATCGACGAAACCAGAAATGAAGGGATATTCCATGTCCCGTTCGAAGGCGTTAAGACGCTCGGTAAGCGCGCCGCGCTCGTCTTCAAGGCTACCGGTGAAATATTTTTCGAAGATCTGTCCTAACGTGCTCCCCTTGATGGCATGGGCCAGGCCTTCCTGTTCGGGGAAATAGCGGCGACACTCCGTTTCCCAGAAGATGGTGTATTGCGGCTCTGTGTCGAACACGACACCGTCGAGGTCGAAGAGAGCTGCCTTCTTTCGTTGGTTCATACTGAATCTTTTTCTTTTTACCGGCTGCAAAAGTACATAAAATATATAATAAATACGAATATTTTTGCGTTTTTCAGCACTTTCTATTAACTTTGCACCGAAATTATATGTATTTGCGGATGAAGAAATACCTTTTTGCACTGTTTTTCGTGGCTCTCATCATGGCGTGTGGTGGCAAACACCAAGGGGGCAATAGCACTCCGAACAACCTCAGCTGGGGTCTCGTGGAGCGCGATACGATCATCTTGCTCGGGTCACAGGGCGGGTCGCCGAAGGCTGAGCTGCACCTGAAGATACACTACATCAAGGATAAGGGATTCGAGCAGGTGAACGACTCGCTGCTTCGAGATGGCATGCTGGTACCCGACTATTTGTGGAACAATGACACGATGCTGACAGTGCGTCAGGCTGTCGATACGTACATACGGATGTTTGCCGACGACTATCGGCGCGACTATGGTGCTATGTATCGCAGTGACATGGGGCATGCCGAGTCGTACAATGCGCAATTCTCGTGTCAAACAACCGTCGAGACAAGCCGCGACGGCATCGTCAACTATTTGGCCGAGACATTCTATTTTGGTGGTGGGCAGCATGGTGTAGAGATGCTCATGGCGAAGAACATAGACACGCGCAATGGGCATATTCTCAACAAGAACGACCTCTTCGTTCCTGGACATGAGGACAGGCTGGCAGAGATGGTGGTCGAGCAACTATGCCAACAGCTTGGACTCAAGACGCTCGATGAATTGCACTCCAAGGGCTTCTTCGTAGGCTTGGAACCATACGCCACGGATAACTTCATCGTTGGCCGCCATTCTGTCACATTCGTCTATGGCGACTCTGAGATAGCTCCACATGAAGAGGGCATCGTCCGTGTGGAGATAGCCAACAGTCAGCTCAAGGATCTCTTGCGCTGACCATACAATTAGATACTTTTTTCCATATAAAAGAAGATATGCAACAGATACTGAAATACTTTCCTAACCTTGCCAGCGAGCAGATACGGCAATATGAGATGCTCCAAAGTCTCTATGAAGACTGGAATCAGAAGATTAATGTCATCTCTCGAAAAGACATCGATAATCTCTACGAGCACCATGTGCTACACTCGTTGGCCATCGCCAAGGCTGTCAGCTTCAGACCGGGAACAAGCATCCTCGACTTCGGTACTGGCGGGGGCTTCCCCGGCATCCCCCTGGCCATCATGTTTCCTGAATGCCAGTTTAAGCTGATTGACGGAACAGGAAAGAAAATCCGTGTGGCTACCGAAGTGGCACAAGCCATAGGTTTGAAGAATTGCCATCCCGAACAACGTCGTGGCGAAGACGAACGTGGGAAGTACAACTATGTGGTCAGCCGCGCTGTTATGCCATTGCCCGACCTGGTGAAGATTGTGCGTAAGAACATCAGCAGTAAGCAACTTAACGCGTTGCCAAACGGTGTCATCGTCTTGAAGGGTGGCGACGTACAGGCTGAAACCAATCCGTTCAAGAAACTCGTGGAGATAAACGATGTCCATGCCTGGTTCGACGAGGAATGGTTCAAGGAGAAACATCTCATCTACTTGCCCCTCTGAAAAAATTGGCTGACACCAACTCTTCCATCATCATCCATAACTACAAACTCAGAAAAATGCTGAACATCAAACGATTTGTGGTCAACCCCTTGCAGGAAAACTGCTTTGTGGTAAGCGACGAAACGCGCCAGTGCGTCATTATCGACTGCGGCGCCTGTTATGCCGATGAGTATGCGTCGATAGAAAAGTATATTTCCGACGAGCAGCTGACGCCACAACACCTGCTCTGTACACACGCTCACTTCGACCATTGCATGGGCAATGCATGGGTCGGTGAGACGTACGGGCTACGACCGGAGCTCGGAGCCGACGACGAGTCATTGCTCAAAAAGCTCGGCAGCCAGGTGGAGATGTTGCTCGGTGTGAGGTTCGATGTCGAGATGCCACAACCCGAAAGACTGCTTCACGACGGCGATACCATCAGCTTCGGTTCGCATCAGCTGGTGGTGAAAGCCACACCAGGACACACTCCGGGTGGACTCTGTTTCTACTGCGAGGCCGAGAAGGTGGTCTTCACAGGCGATACGCTCTTCCGCATGAGTATGGGCCGCACCGATCTTGAGGGCGGCAACTGGAACGACATACTGAACTCGCTCAACAACGTTATTGCTACGTTGCCCCCCGATGTTACTGCCTATTGCGGACACGGACCGGAAACTACCATCGGCTTTGAGCTGAGATATAATCCCATCTTGCGCTGATAGTGAAAAACCGAACTGACGAATGAACGATATTTTTTTAGGACATCAATGAGAGTAGCTAACATACATCCTACGGAGAAAATCGTGCTCGGTATCGACCCTGGCACCAATGTCATGGGCTATGGCGTCATCAGTGTCGTAGGGCAGAAGGCCCGGATGGTGGCTATGGGGGTCATCGACATGCGTCGCGAGAACGATCCTTACCTCCGACTGGGGAAAATCTTCGAACGCGTCACCGGCATCATCGACGAATATCTGCCCGACGAGATGGCCATCGAGGCACCCTTCTTCGGCAAAAACGTACAGTCGATGCTCAAGCTCGGACGTGCACAGGGTGTGGCCATCGCTGCCGCCATCCACCATAGTGTGCCTATCCATGAGTATGCTCCGATGAAGATCAAGATGGCCATCACCGGCAACGGTTCGGCTTCAAAAGAGCAGGTGGCAGGCATGTTGGAACGACTCTTGAACCTCGACAAGCAGGACATGCCAAAGTTCATGGACGCCACCGATGCCTTGGGTGCTGCCTATTGCCACTTCATGCAGATGGGACGCCCCGAACGGCAGGCTCACTACAGCAGCTGGAAAGACTTTGCCAACAAGAACAGAGACAAAGTGTCAGGGCAGTGACACACTGGCACAACCTTTGCAATGTCCATGTGTAAGATGGCGTTTACCTTGGCAGTACATATATATAAATAGGTATTTAATAATATAATGAACAATCAGTTTTCACCAAACGTATCACAGATTCTTGCCTTCAGCAGGGAGGAAGCAGCACGACTCGAAAGTACGACGGTCGGACCAGAGCATCTGCTCCTTGGCATCCTGCGTAACAAGAACGGTGCTGTGCGACAGATGTTGGACATCTATGGCATTGACATTCGGACGATAAAAGGCGAGCTGGAGCAGAAGATACGCGAGGATACAAACAAATACGACGTGCTCTACCATGAGTTGGTACTCAACGAGAAGGCCAGCAATATTCTCAAACTGGCCGTCCTCGAGGCGCGCATGCAGGCCCGAACGTCGATAGAAGAACAACATCTGCTGTTGGCCATCCTTCATGACCAGGTGGGCAACGGCGCAAAAACAGTTTTGGAAATGAACAATATGAACTACGAAGACGCTGTGAAATATTTTTCAAAGAATAAGGAAAACATCCGCACGACCAATGGCATCGGCCTCTCTGACGAGGACGACGAGGAGGACGTGAAAGATGCAGCCGGCGAAAACGCCCAGGCAGGCAGTCAGCAAAAAGGTGGCACGACGACCACCCGTACCCGTCGGGGCGACGGCAAGACACCCGTGCTCGACAACTTCAGCACCGACCTGACAAAGGCTGCTGCCGAGGAGGTGCTTGATCCTGTTGTGGGTCGCGAGAACGAGATACAGCGCGTCATCGAGATTCTTGGGCGCAGAAAGAAGAACAACCCCATCCTCATCGGAGAGCCTGGCGTAGGAAAGAGTGCCATCGTGGAGGGCTTGGCGCAGATGATTGTCAAGCACCGTACATCGCCCATCCTCTTCAACAAGCGACTTGTCAATCTCGACATGACGAGCATTGTGGCCGGAACAAAGTATCGCGGACAGTTTGAAGAGCGTATGAAGGCGCTTGTCAAAGAACTTGAAGCCAACCCGGACATCATCGTATTCATGGACGAGATTCATACGCTCATCGGAGCCGGGTCGGCTGCCGGTACGATGGATGCTGCCAATATTCTCAAACCCGCCTTGGCACGCGGCACCATCCAGTGTATCGGTGCCACGACACTCGACGAGTATCGCAACTCCATTGAGAAGGATGGAGCGCTGGAACGCCGATTCCAGAAAGTCATCGTCGAACCCACGACGGCTGAACAGACGCTGGAAATCCTGAACAATATCAAACAACGCTACGAGGAACATCACCACGTCAGCTACACCGACGATGCCATTAAGGCGTGCGTCAAACTGACAGAGCGGTATGTCACCGACCGCTTCTTCCCTGATAAGGCCATCGACGCCCTCGACGAGGTCGGCTCGAAAGTGCATCTGAAGCATGCTGACGTGCCGCCGGAAATCATCCAGATGGAGAAGGAAATAGCCTCTATCGTAGAGAAAAAGAAGATGGCAGCCAAGAACCAGAACTTCGAACTTGCAGCCGGACTGCGCGACAAGCAGGCACGCCTTGAGGAGGAACTGAGGCAGCTGCAGGATTCATGGCAGAACGGGAGTGGCAGTCAGCGTGACACGGTGACCGAGGATGATGTGGCCAACGTGGTGTCAATGATGACGGGCGTGCCCGTACAACGTGTGGCTCAGGCCGAGGGTATCCAGCTGAAGAACCTTGCCGGCGACCTGAAGAAGGCTGTCATTGCCCAAGATGGTGCCATCGAGAAGATGGTAAAAGCCATCCAGCGCAATCGCGTCGGACTGAAAGACCCGCGGCATCCCATCGGTACGTTCATGTTCCTTGGGCCGACAGGTGTCGGTAAGACTTACCTCGCCAAGAAACTCGCCGAGCGGATGTTCGGCAGCGACGATGCCCTCATCCGCATCGATATGAGCGAATATTCGGAGAGCTTCAACACCTCGCGTCTCATCGGTGCTCCTCCGGGATATGTGGGATATGAAGAGGGAGGACAGCTCACCGAGCGCGTACGCCGCCGTCCTTACTCCATTGTCCTGCTCGACGAGATAGAGAAAGCTCATGGCAACGTGTTCAACATGCTGTTGCAGGTACTCGACGAAGGACGTCTGACCGATGGCAACGGCCGTCTGGTCGACTTCCGCAACACGGTCATCATCATGACCAGTAATGCCGGAACACGCCAACTGAAAGAGTTCGGACGTGGCGTAGGCTTCACGGCAGGCAATCGCAACGGGCTGGCACTTGATGAGAGCGACAAACAGTATGCCCGTAGCATTATACAGAAGAGCCTGAGCAAGCAGTTTGCTCCGGAGTTCCTCAACCGTCTTGACGAGATTATCACCTTCGATCAGCTCGACCTCGCAGCCATCAAGAAGATTATCGACATCGAACTGGTTGGACTCTATCAGCGTGTCGAACAGATGGGCTACCACCTTATGCTGACCGATGCAGCCAAGGAGTTTGTGGCCACGAAAGGCTACGACGTACAGTTCGGCGCACGTCCTCTGAAGCGTGCCATACAGACCTATATCGAGGATGGCGTGTGCGAGATGTTGCTCAACGACGAACTGTCTGTCGGCGACACGATTACGGCAGATAAAGCGGCCGACAATGAGGAGTTGTGCTTTCATCACCAACAGCAACTGCAAGAAGCATGAAAACCTTCCCAACGTATTTTTCCAAGATGGGTTTGATACGGCTTAGCCGCGTCAAACCCATCTTTGTGCCATACTGTATCGTTGCTCTCTTCGTGGCTTCTTGCATGACAGCCTGCCACCAAAAATTGGATGGCACACAAGAGCAACTCGCAGAGACGATAGACAGCTTCGCCTATCACTATTTCAACTACCATCTGCCACAAGCCCTTCGCTTCTGTACGCCAGAGTCGGAAAAGTGGTTACGCTTCATGGCATCGAATGTCAGACAGGATGATGTTGATGTGCTTCGTGCCCACGAAGAAGAGGCTGAGATTTCTTATGACATGCCAGAAACGCTGGAGACTGACACTTTGGCACTGGTCCATCTCACCGTCAATAATCATTTTGTCAAGGATTCCATTGGCAAGACAGGCCATTTCGCTGGCGAGACGCGCTACGACATCTTGGTGGTGAAACGTCAGGGCAAGTGGGTCGTCAACCTGCCTCAACAGCTCGCCCCCATCAAATAGACAACCGAGAAGTAGAGCTGTGCTGCAGCAATGTAGAGCAGGATGTATGGCGAAGCCGCCGCGATGCCTTGGCAAGCTGCACGATAAGCCGATTCTATGTTGGGCAGTGTGCCCACAATGCCTCCGTATGTGCACGACGCAATACTGACAGCGAAGGCAACGACAGGCACCAGGCAAGCGCTGAAGCTACTGGGAAACAATTCGCCGGAAGCACTGCGCAGGATGGCATTGGGCGTCAATGTCAGGAAGAGCATGACAATGGTGATGACCACCAATTCCGTTAGCACGGCTGACAGCGCAATGTTGCGCCGGTAGCCGTTTCTGTTTTGTGAATGGCCGGCTGGTATGCCTCTCCTCGGCAGCGACAGCAGTCCGCTCGCCCTGAACAGTCCTGCCGCTACAGCCAAGAGCAGCATCCATGCCAACAAGGGGGTGGACACCATCTCCACGAAATGGCCCATGAACCAACGGATGCCCTCGCTGCTGATGAGCGAGCGCACCTGGGTGTGCTCTACCGTGGCGTTGACCATCCACGAAACGATGACGAGCAGCAGCTGTGCAGCACAGAGGGTGAGGAACAGCCGTCCGGCCCATACTGTCTTTTTATTCTTCATCAGGCATCAGGTTGTCAAGGTCGAGGATGCGCAGCTCCAAGGCTTTCACCACCAGACGGGTGGCATTGACTCCCGTGCCGCGGTCGCTGTCGGGGAAGAGTTTCTGGATGAGCTCGTTCTGTCGCTTCTCCAAGCTCTTCACGCCGAAGGGCATACCGCGCAGGTTGGTTATCTGCTCCTTGGTGTAGCCCAAAGCCAGATGGCGCAGGAAGCGTTCGTCGTACTCGTCAATCTCGTAGTTGACCAAGGCTTCTTGCCGCATAAGCTCTGAGCCCACGCTATGCTTGAAGCGGTCGACAATCTTTTCGAGGATGGGTTGGTTGAACACCATCTTCTTGCCTTGCATCACACACGACACGTCGGCCCGTGTCAGCAGTTCGCCGCTCTTGAGGCAGATGCCGTCGCAACCTGCATCGAGCACATCCACCCACAGCTTTTCGTTGAGTACCTCGCCGGTGAAGATGAGCACTTTCACCTTCGGATACGACTCCTTGGTGTGGCGGCAAATCTCGACACCCACGGTGGTGCTGCCGCCCAGACCAAGGTCGAGCAGCACCAGATCGGGCGTATTGCTCTTGATGAGTCGCCAGTATTGCGTCTCGTTCTCGGCCGTTCCAATGATTTCGGCCTCGGGGATGTCGTTACGGAAGATGCCTTCAGTGCCTTTCAGTTCGAGAGGAACATCCTCCACGATGATGACTTTGAATTTTTCCAGTTTCATTTTTATTGTAGCTTATTTCGTTATTGCGGTATGTCGTGATAGCTCGTTCGTTCCTTTTGCCAGGGTGATACGGAAGATGGTCGAGCCGTCGTCGGCACGGTCGGCCACGATGCCGCATCCCCTGAGATTGGTGCTCTCGCTGTTGTCGCGCAGAATCTGGCGGCATATCAGCAGCGGGATGTTCTGCATCGATGGCACGAAGAAGTCGCGATGGGGTAGGCTCGGCATGGTCAGCAGCACCCTGACATAGCGGTCGTCGGATGTCTCAACGACGGGTGAGAGCTGCTTCTGGCCCGACTGCCGCTTGAGCAGTTCGAAGAGATAGCGTAGCATGACGTCGTCTCCTCTGACGATGACGCCGTCAGCCTCTGAGCCAATAATCTGCGCTATCTCTATCTTTCGGCATGCCGGACGAATACCCTCCACCTGTCGCATGGCCTGTGCCGAGAGGATGGTGTACAGCTCCTTGTAGTAGGCCAGCAGCTCGCGGATGGCCTGCAGGTGCTGGTCGGTGCCGTCGATGAGCTGTCCGATACGCGAGGGATAGTACATCGTCTCGTGCTTCAGGGTGCTCAGGCAGTTGTCGAGCACGTTGTTGCTGATGTGCAGCTTCAGGTCTTCATATTCGGTGCGGCGCAGCTCGTCTTCGGCCAGTTCGATGCTTAGCTGCTGGTCGCGCTCCGTCTCGACGGCACGCTGCAGGGCTTCGCGTATCTGCATGACGATGCCTTGCAGCTGTTGGGGCATGTTGAAGCGTGCGAGTTGCTCGTCGAGTGCGGCAAGCTTCTCTTCGGCATTGAGGTCGCTGAGCAGCATGTTGTTGATGTGCTCCACCTGTTCGAAACAGACGCGGAAGAAGATGCGGTGGCGCTCGTAGAGCAGATAGTAGGCCATGACGATGGCTATGAGCAATCCGATGAGCAGGGCCACGGCGATGGTCTTGTTGGTTTCCTGGCGTTGCAGGGTCTGAACGTATTCTCCAAGTTGTTTGTCGGCCGACTTCTCCTTATATAATAAGGTATAGATGCGGTTGTTCTGCTGGTAGACATCCCACAGGTGTAGGGCCAGGGCCGATACGGCTATCTCGTTGCGAAGGAAGACGATGAGGTCGTAGTCGGTGTCAATGCCTTGGTGGAACCACTGCAGCTCGAGCGGTTCGGTCGAGTTGCCGTTGCTCTCCCGCACGGCATCGGGTCCATATTCGTCGGCCACATCCTGATAGATATGTGCCAGAGCCCTGTTGGCAAAGTCGATGGCCTCGCCGTAGCGGTTGGTAATGTTGCATTGATAAGTGCTGTCGGCCAGGATCATGGCTTCCTGCATGTCGGGCGACAGTCGTGGCTCCTGGCTCGTCGTTTGTGCTGTCGCAGCCGTCGGGTATGTGGCGAAGAGCAGCGCAGAGACGCTCAGCAAAAGGGCACTGACGGCCTTGGCGACACCTATGGGCAGTCGGAACGAGAACCGGCTTCCCTTCCCTTTTTGGCTTTCTGCCTGGATGGAGCAGACGCGGAAGAGCTGGCTCGTCTTGCGGTATTTCTCGATGATGCCCTTGCAGTTGAGCAGTCCGAAGCCATGCCCGCTGTGTATCTTGTGGTCGAAGAGCTCGCCGAGCTGTTCTTCGTCCATCCCTTCGCCGTTGTCTTCTACGGCTATCTCCACGTAGTCGGCCGTCTGGTGGCTGCTGACGATCACTCTTCCTCCCCTTGGCGTGAACTTCTGCGCGTTGTCGGCCATCGTGTTGATCATGAAGAGAGTCAGGATGCGGTCGGCCTTCACCACATTGTCGGTGGGTTCTACGACCAGGTCGATGCCCTTCAGCTGGAAGGCCATGCGGCTGCGTGCCACGATGTCGAAGACATCCTGTACGCGGAAACTTTCCACCTTGAGCGACAGCTGTCCCTGCCTGAGCTGTATCCACTCGGTCAGCACGGCGTTGTATTCATTGATTTTTTCCGTCAGTTCGGTCAGGTATTGGTAGCGTGCCTGTCGGGTTTGCGGTGGCTCCTGCCGGTCGATCAGGCAGTTCACCTCGTTGGTCATGCGGTCGATGAGCGGCGTAACGCTGTTGACGAGGAACACCTTGGCACGGTTCTCCACATAGCGCCGCTTGTTGTTCTCAACGAGCAGTCGCCCCAGCTGGCAGGTCTCGTTGACCTCTTCGTAGCGTTCGTTCAGGTTGTTGAGGTAGCGCGAGTTCTTCTCTTCCCATTCGCGCAGCGGTTGCAGAAGGTTCTCGATGGGGTTGCGGCGCATCTTCCTTCTGCGCAGGTAGTCGAAGAGGAAGATGGACGACACCACGAGCACAATCATCATCAGCACGCCGCCGATCATCCAGTTGAGTTGCTTGCTGTTGAGGGCCAGCCGGTCGGCTCGTGCCTCGAGCTGCCGGTCTTGGCGGGTCTGCTCCTGCAGGTCGATGTAGATGGTGCGGTTTTCGTCGCTGTGCTGCTTGTCGTCGATGGCCGAGTAGGTGAGCGACAGCTTCTCGCGGATGCTTGCCACGAGGTCGGGGGCTTGATAGACGGCGGTGTCGGCCAATGCCTTCTCCAAGTAGTAGCCCGACGCGTTGTAGTCGCCTATGGCCCAATAGCAGGAGGCCAGTGTGCGGTAGGAGCCAGCCACCTGATAGACATCGCCATACTGCTGGAACATGTAGAGCGACTTTTCTGCCAGGTAGCCTGCCAGCATCGAGTCGGGAACGTGTTCGGGGTTGATGAACTTCATGGCCGGCAGGTTGTCTGCCATGAGTTGCCGGGCCACCTCCTTGTCAGAGAGATGTTCGCTCATCGCTTGCATCGAATTGGCCTTCCAATAGGTGATACCAGATGCCGAGGCGAGCTGGAAGCAGTACATCAGGTAGTCCCACTCTTGCTGGGCTGTCTCCTGTCGGGTCTTTCCGTGAATGATACCGCCGGCTCCCACCTGGTAGAGGTAGTTGAGGTGCTGGGCCGTGTCGCCCTCTATCTCTCTTGTGTCGATGCGCAACAGCTCGTCGGCCGAGTTTTGTTCCAGTCCGACATAGTAGTAGTAGGTAGAGACGACGCAGGCCATCTCGCTCCGTGCGTAGGCCATCCGGTGCTGCTGCCGCTCGCTGAGCCGGTCTTTCTCTTCGTCGATGCGGTTGAGCGCCTGCTTGGCCTGTTCATAGTATTCGTAAAACTCCTTGTTGCGCGACTCGCGCTGGCAGAGTCTCATCTGCTGGATGGCGCATACCAGCAGCTCTATCTGATTGCCCGTCAGCCGGCCGATGCTGTCGAGCTGCTGCCGCGCATCGTCGTAGCGCATGCGGGCTATGCTGACAAAAGCCAGGTTGTTGAGCGCTTCTGCCTGTCCGTCGTCGTAGCTGTTGTCGCGTGCTATGTTGAGGGCCTGCCGGGCATACAGCTTGGTAGAGTCCAGGCTGCGGTAGTGGAAGTAATACGATTTCTGGTTCAGCTCGTCGACATTCGCCTTCTCGCGTGGTCTGCAAGCTGAAAAAAGAAGCAGGCCCAACAGGCAGATGAGTCCTATTGGGCCATGCAGCATACGTTGGTTATGCCCTTGCCTTGGCAATGTATCCGAGTGCCTCCTTGCACTTGTCGGTGACATACTGCCAGTCTTGGGCGGCCACCTTGTCCTTGGGGAACAGCTTCGAGCCCATGCCGACGCAGTAGACGCCGGCCTTGAACCAAGCCTTCAGGTTGTCTTCGTCGGGCGATACACCGCCGGTCACCATGATCTTCGACCAGGGCATCGGTGCCTTCAGACCCTTCACCATGTTCGGTCCGACAACGTCGCCGGGGAACACTTTCGTCAGGTCGCAACCCAACTCCTGGGCCTTGCCTATCTCGGAGACGGTCATGCAGCCCGGGCAGTAGGGCACCAGACGGCGGTTGCAGACGGGTGCTATCTCGGGATTGAAGAGCGGTCCCACCACGAAGCAGGCTCCCAGTTGCAGATACATGGCTGCTGTCGGTGCGTCGACGACGGAGCCGATGCCCAGTGCCAGCTCCGGACATTCCGTGTCGGCCCACTTCACCAAGCTGCCGAACACCTCCTGGGCGAAGTCGCCGCGGTTGGTAAACTCGAATGCGCGCACACCGCCTTCATAGCAGGCTTTCACCACATTCTTACATACTTCCAAATCTTTGTGATAGAACACCGGCACCATGCCCGTCTGTCCTATCTTGGCCATGACGGCCAGCTTATCGAATTTTGCCATACTTATGCTTTATATTCGCGCTTCAGGTAGAGGGCACAGTTGTCCACTCCCACCAGCTCCCAGCCTTCGAAGCCCAGCTCGTTGAGCTTCTTCTCAGTGCCGATGAGCGATTGTATCACCTTATATTCGTATTGTTTCATGATGTCGCAGATGGTCGTTTAGCGTTGTACACGTCCGCTGGCATTGCCTGCTGCAAGGGCTTCCACCTCGTCGATGCTCACCAGGTTGAAGTCGCCATTGATAGTATGCTTCAGCGCGCTGGCAGCAACAGCAAACTCCAGGGCCTCGCCCTGAGTCGGCTTCGTCAGCAGTCCGTGGATGAGTCCGCCCGAGAACGAGTCGCCACCGCCCACACGGTCGATGATGGGGTTCACCTCGTAGCGCTTCGACTGGTAGAACTCCTTACCGTCGTAGATAAGGGCTTTCCAGCCGTTGAACGTTGCCGAGAAGCTCTCGCGCAGCGTAGATACGACATACTTGAAGCCGAACTCTTCCTTCATCTGGCGGAAGATCTTCTCGTAGCCGGCAGCGTCGGTCTTGCCGCCCTCTACATCAGCATCGGGCTTGAAGCCTAAGCAGAGCTCGGCATCTTCTTCGTTGCCGATACAGACATCGACATATTGCATCAGCGGACGCATGATGCTGATAGCCTTCTCGCTGGTCCACAGCTTCTTGCGGAAGTTCAGGTCGACCGACACCATCACGCCATGACGCTTGGCAGCCTCACAGGCCAGGCGGGTCAGCTCGGCGGCATTGTCGCTGATGGCTGGTGTGATGCCGCTCCAGTGGAACCACTGTGCACCCTCCATAATCTTATCGAAGTCGAACTCTTCGGGCTTTGCCTCGGCAATGGCGCTGTGGGCACGGTCGTAGATCACCTTCGACGGGCGCATCGAAGCTCCCGTCTCGGCATAGTACAGGCCTACGCGGTCGCCGCCACGAACGATATACTGCGTGTCCACACCATAGCGGCGCAGTGCGTTGACGGCTATCTGCCCGATCTCGTGCTTTGGCAGTTTCGACACGAAGCAAGCCTCATGACCATAGTTGGCCACGCTCACTGCCACGTTGGCCTCGCCGCCGCCGGGGATGATACGGAATGAATCACTCTGGATAAAACGGTTGTTTCCCACGGGGGAAAGGCGAAGCATAATCTCGCCCAATGTGATAATTCTCGACATATTCTTTCAATGATTGGTGTATAATTATTTCTTTGTAGGCTACAAAATTACGCTTTCTGCGCCATATTTCCAAGTCTTTTTCCTTTTTTTATTGATTATTTGGCAAAAAAAACGCTGTGCTTTCGCACAATTCAAAAAATATTACTACATTTGCATGCAAATTCAGCTGGCTGCTGCCTATTTGCTGCAAAATAACTACTCGAATACAATAGGTAAGAATGGTACAGAAAATCAGGATAAAAGATATTGCAGAGAAGTCGGGTGTCTCTGTTGGCACCGTCGACCGCATCTTGCACAACCGCCCCAACGTATCGAAAAAAGCACGCGAGAAGGTGGAACAGGTGATGAAGGAAATCAACTATCGCCCCAACCGCTATGCCAGTGCGCTGGCTTACAACAAGCAGTACACCTTCTTCATCATCATGCCACAGCACGAGCGGGAGGCCTACTGGCAAGAGGTGGAAGAGGGGGCGAAGCGGGCATGCGAGGCGATGACCGACTTCCACGTCGACTTGCAGATCAAGTATTTCACGCGGTTCGACGCCGCATCGTATGCCGATACGTTCCAGCAGGTCATCGACAGCCAGCCTAATGGGGTTGTTGTCGTACCGTCAGAACTGGAGCTCACCAAGCCCTACACCGACATGCTGCACGAGCGCGACATTCCCTTCGTCTTGCTCGACTCGTATTATCCTGAGCTCAAGCCCCTTTCGTTCTTCGGACAAGACCCCATCAGCAGTGGGTCGTTTGCCGCGCGCATCCTCATGCTCATCGCTTATGGCGAAACCGAAATCATGCTCATGAAGCAGACCAAGGACGGCAAGGCGGCCAGCAACCAGCAAGCCCTGCGCGAGGAGGGATTCCGCCAGTACATGGCCGACCACTTTCCCGCC
>JAGBLC010000209.1 GCA_017635615.1 Prevotella sp. | reverse complement strand
GCAGGCCTGCGGATGAACGCCCTTCTTGCGGGGTTTCATGCTCTCGTACATCTGCAGCAGTCGCGCTACACACTCGTAGGCGTTGTCAACGCGGATGAGTGTTGCCTCGACGGGGTGCTCCAGCTGCAGGTCGTTGTTGACGAGAACCACCGACGACTGTGTGTCGTAGAGATAATGAGTATATTTGGGATTCGACAAGAAAGAGATGGCCCCTGTGCGGCCTTCTTCTATTTTGGCAAACGACGTCACCTTCGCTTCTGGGTTGCCTTCCACTGTTCCGTTGACGAAATCAGCTATTTGGCGGGCTGTAAACTCCATAGAATTACAATTGCTAATATAATAAACAATGTGCAAAAACAGGCCTTTCCAGCTGTCGTGGCGGTCTGTCCTCGCGATATTTCGGTGCAAAGGTAATAAAAAAAGACTTACTCACCAAATATCATTACGTTTTTTTGTGATTTCTTAGGGATGGAGGGATGAGAAGCGGGATGAGAAGCAACTTTTCCCGCAGCCGTACTGGCGGCTACGGGAAAAGTAAGCTATTGGTCTTACGGGCTGCCTGCGACTATTTCACGACAACCTTTTTGCCTTCCTGAATGAGGATGCCCTTCGAAGCCTTGCTTGCCTTGCGACCCTGCAGGTCGTAGAGGTCGGAGCTGCTGTTGTCGAGCGTGATACCGGCAATAGCCGTCACGACACCCATGTTGCCAGCATGCACGATGTTCAGGCTCTTGGCCGACGCGGCCTGCTGGTCCCAGGTGAACCCGCAGCGTGTGGGCAGGAACTGCTTGCCGTCGGTTCGGATGAGCACGCTCTCCAAGGGTGTCACATCCTGCTGTGCGGGAATACCGTAGCGGTCGGCATTCTCGACGGTCTCCCACGAGCTGCCGAAGGTGACGGTGTTGCCGTTGCCATCGCTCAGGCGCACTGCCTTGAGGTCGTCACTCAGACTGAGGGCTTCCGTGTTCTTCACCCGCAGATACTGTGCTTTAGGCGAGAATACGAGGTAGGGCACGCCGGCCTGTATACCATCTTCCGTGCAATCGACGAAATAGAGGTTGAGCGTATTGCCCTCCTGATGAATGCCTGCCAAGCGCTCTATGCGCAGGTCGCCCAGCTGCTCGGTTGTCAGCGACATGGGGAGACACAGCGTGTTGTAGCCTTCGAAGAAGTAGCGGTTGAGCTGTACGGTCTGTTCGCTGTTCTGTATCAACTGCACGTCGATTTTCGGTGAAGAGGCATAGACGTTCTTCACTCCCTTTTGGGCAAACGCTGTCGAGCAGACAGCGGTAGCCAAAGCCATTGTAAGTAATAAATGTTTCATGCCAATATGTTTTAAAAGTTAAGCGTTTCTGCAAATATACTAACAATTTTTCAAACCGCCTATGGTTTTTAAATAAAAATAACGTAGTGCGGGGCTCTTTAACGTTGCTTTTCAGAATCGCTGGTAGCAGAGATAATACTTCCGAATCTTCTTTGAGAGCAGACTGACGTTGAGAATCTCCGATGCTGCAGCGATGTCGCGCACCGTGCCGTCTTTATAGAGAATGTCGATATGGTCGTCGTTGATGTCGTACATGTCCTTCTGTATCTCGTTGATGCTCATCAGGAAGTGGGCATCCTGCTTGTCGATGCCGGCCCGACGGGCTATCGTCTCCTGCAGTTCGTCGATACGCTCTTCGGGGATGGGCTCTTCGTGCACCTCTACGCGGAAGATGTTGCGGTTGATGAGGTCGGTGGCGAGCATGGAGAGAATCCTGTCGTCGCTGTCCATCCACACCTTCATGGCACTCCAGATGTCGTTGTCGTCGAGGTGGCCATACTGCCGCATGGCCTCCGGGTCGCTGTTGAAGCGTTCGGCGGTGACATCGTTGTAGAGGAAATAGCGCAGCGACGGCGGACAGAACACCTCCTGGTCCTCACTGGCCAGATATTTGGCGCGCAGCAGGGCGTTGACGAGCACCTTCTCGGCAGCCACGGCCGTTTTGTGCAGATACACCTGCCAGTACATCAGTCGGCGCGAGGTGAGGTAGTTCTCGATAGAATAGATACCCTTGGAGTTGACCACCAGCCGATCGTCAACGACGTCGAGCATCTTGATGATACGAGCCGAACCGATGTTTCCTTCGGTGACACCCGTAAAGAAGGCGTCGCGGCGAAGGTAGTCGAGCCGGTCCATGTCGAGCTGTGAGGAGATGAGCTGGTGGAGGAAGCGCTTGTTGTATTCGTTGCGGAAGATCATCATCGCCAGCGTCAGCGCGCCATTCATCTCCCGGTTGATTTGCTCCATCATCATCAGCGAGATATCCTCGTGGTTGATGCCGTGGATGAGCGTGTTCTCCAACACATGCGAGAAGGGGCCATGCCCGATGTCGTGCATCAGGATGGCCGCCTGTACGGCTTCAGCCTCGGAGTCGAAGATGAAGATGCCCTTCTGCTGGAGCGACACGATGGCCTCGCTCATCAGGTGGAAGGCTCCTAAAGAATGTTGGAAGCGCGTATGGCGTGCTGCAGGGTAGACCACGGAAGCCAGCCCCAGCTGGTTGATGCGGTTGAGACGTTGCATCAGCGGGTGGCTCACGATGTCGTAGAGCAGTCCGCGCGGTATCTTGATGAATCCGAAGACGGGGTCGTTGACAATCTTGCTGTCGTTCATTGGACTACACCGGCCTTTTTGAGTTCCACTGCCATCTGCTGTTGCAGCTCGCGGGCTTTGTTGCCTGCAGCTTCAGCGAAGTCTTCCTCCTGCGAGGCGTAGATGATGCCACGCGACGAGTTGACCAGCAGGCCGCAATCGTTCGTCATACCATACTGGCAGACCTCTTCAAGACTGCCACCCTGAGCACCTACACCGGGAACGAGCAGGAAGTGGTCGGGGGCCACACGGCGGATATCCTTGAACATGCTTCCTTGAGTAGCACCGACAACATACATCATGTTTGCTGTCGTTCCCCACTGCTGTGAAACCTTTATCACTTTTTCGAAAAGCCTTTCTCCGTTAGCGTCTTCCGTCAATTGGAAGTCCATCGAACCTTTGTTCGAGGTCAATGCCAGCAGGATGACCCACTTGCCTTCGTACTCGAAGAACGGTGTCACCGAGTCTTCACCCATATAGGGAGCGACGGTGAGCGAGTCGACGTCGTACTCTTCGAAGAACGTGCGTGCATACATCTTCGACGTGTTGCCGATGTCGCCGCGCTTGGCATCGGCGATGATGAAGTGGTCGGGATAGTTCTCCTTCAGATAGCGCACGGTCTTCTTGAAGGCTGTCATACCGTGAATGCCGTATGCCTCGTAGAAAGCCAGGTTGGGCTTGTAGGCCACGCAGTAGGGAGCCGTAGCGTCGATGATAGCCTTGTTGAACTCCAATATGGGGTCGTGCAGGTCGAAGATGTGGCCAGGCATCTTCTTCGGATCGGTATCAAGACCTACGCAGAGAAAGGATTGTTTCTCCTTGATTTGTTGTATCAGTTGTTGTCTGTTCATAATTATTTCTTATTGTATAAATACACGAGATATACGAAATAGACAATAAAACACCAGATTATGAAAAGTCCTGCACAAGCCCAAAAACTACCAATCTCTTTGGCAAATATGCAACATGGGAGAATACCACATGCAGAGAAATACTGTGGCCACGTGAAAGACCATTTTTGCTCTTTTTTCCTCTCTTGACGCATCAGTGCCCAAAACTTTTTCCAATCCATAGTCCTATTGTCTTTTAGTGTTAGAGTTCTGACTCTTTCATTCGTTCGGCGTTCTCGGCCACAGTGAGGGCATCAATCATGTCTTGGATGTTGCCGCCAAGGAATCCCTGCAGGTCGTGGGTGGTGTAGCCGATGCGATGGTCGGTGACACGTCCCTGCGGGAAGTTGTAGGTACGAATCTTTGCCGAGCGGTCGCCGGTAGAGACGAGGGTCTTTCGGCGCGAGGCGATGTCGTCCATATACTTCTGGTGTTCCTTGTCATAGATAAAGGTATAGAGACGCGAGAGGGCTCGCTCCTTGTTCTTCGGCTGGTCGCGCGTCTCGGTACACTCGATGAGTATCTCCTCGGTCTCGCCCGTGTTGGGGTTCTTCCACATATAGCGCAGACGGACGCCCGACTCCACCTTGTTGACGTTCTGACCGCCGGCACCGCTGGAGCGGAAGGTGTCCCACTTGATCTCGCCCTCGTTGATGTGCACCTCAAACTTGTCGGCTTCGGGCAGCACGGCCACCGTCGCAGCCGATGTGTGCATGCGTCCCTGCGTCTCTGTGGCTGGCACACGCTGTACGCGGTGCACACCCGACTCGTATTTCAGCGTACCGTAGACATCGGCACCGCTGACGGCGAAGTCGATCTCCTTGAAACCGCCTACGGCCCCCTCTGAGACGCTGGTGATGCTGAGGTTCCATCCCTTCGAGTCGCAGTATTTCTTGTACATCTGGAACAGGTCGCCGGCAAAGAGGCAAGCCTCGTCGCCACCTGTTCCGGCGCGTATCTCCATCTGCACGTTCTTAGCGTCTTCCGGATCTTTCGGCACGAGTGCCAGTTTGATTTCCTCTTCGAGCTTGGGCTGCATTTCTTCGTTCATCTGCAGCTCCTCGCGCGCCATCTCCTTCATATCGGGATCGCTCTCGTTGGCCAGGATGTCCTTCGCCTCGGCAATGCCGTTGAGGCATGCGATATAGCGCTTTCGCGCGTCCATGATGTCGCTCAGGTCTTTATACTCTTTGGTGAGTTTGACAAAGCGCTGCTGGTCGGCAATGACGCTGGGGTCGGTAATGAGAGTTGAAACTTCCTCGAAGCGAGCCTCCAGCCCGTCGAGTTTCTGTAATATGCTATTGTTGTCCATATCTATTATTGATTGTTCATTCCCAAAGCCCACTACTTCTGCCATACACGTTCGTGATACCTAGACTCTTGAGAGGTGTATGTTTGTCCCATTTGGGATATTCATTTCTGATTCCATCATCGCATACGTAGGCAATGATACCAATATTCGACTCCAAGGCCCAACGGGTCCGACCGCCAGTATATGCAATTCCGCTATAATTGCCTATTCTTGTACTTATGATTTTTTTTACCAAATCTTCCAGCACACTGTCGTCAGGTAGTGATATTTCGAGTGTACGATTCACGTAGTCGTCACCCTGACATACGGAGTCTCGGTTGTATATGATAGTGTCAATCATCTTGTTTACATGTATTATTCATACTCAAAAACACCAAATTCACTCTTGATGGTCAGGCTCTTCTTGCCCTCTTCGATGTGGCCTACCACCTGAGCGTCGATGTTGAAGCTCTTCGAGATCTCGATGACCTGCCCGGCCATCTCTGGGCGCACGTAGATCTCCATGCGGTGACCCATATTGAACACTTGGTACATCTCGTGCCAGTCGGTGGCCGAACACTCATGGATGGCCTTGAAGAGCGGAGGCACGGCGAACATGTTGTCCTTCACCACGCGGCAGTTGTCGCCCACGAAGTGAAGTACCTTCGTCTGAGCGCCACCGGTGCAATGCACCATTCCGTGGATTTCGGGGCGCAGCTGGTCAAGCAGCCGCTTGATGACAGGTGCATAGGTACGTGTGGGCGAAAGCACCAGTTTTCCTGCATCCAAGGGTGAACCTTCCACAGGGTCTGTCAGCTTGTATTTCCCGCTGTAAACCAGTTCGTCGGGCACCTGATGGTCGTAGCTCTCAGGATAGTGCTCAGCCAGGTAATGAGCAAAGACGTCGTGGCGCGCACTGGTCAGCCCGTTGCTGCCCATACCGCCGTTATACTGGTGTTCGTAGGTGGCCTGCCCTGTGCTCGACAGCCCCACGATGACGTCGCCCGGCCGGATATTGGCATTGTCAATGACATCGCTGCGGCGCATGCGGCAGGTGACGGTAGAGTCGACGATGATGGTCCTGACCAAGTCGCCCACATCGGCCGTCTCGCCTCCTGTCGGCCATATCCCGATGCCCATGGCGCGCAGCTCGGCAAGCAGTTCGTCCGTTCCGTTGATGATGGCAGAGATGACCTCACCGGGCACGAGCATCTTATTGCGCCCGATGGTCGACGACACGAGAATGTTGTCGGTTGCTCCCACACAGAGCAGGTCGTCGGTGTTCATCACGATGGCATCCTGTGCGATGCCCTTCCATACGGAGAGGTCGCCCGTCTCGCGCCAATACATATAGGCGAGGCTCGACTTCGTGCCGGCCCCGTCGGCGTGCATGATGTTGCAATACGCTGGGTCGCCACCAAGAAT
>JAGBLC010000208.1 GCA_017635615.1 Prevotella sp. | reverse complement strand
GGCGACTCGATGCTGCTGATGCAGTCGCGCAGCGCCACGCTTGTATGGGTATACCCCCCAGCGTTGAGGACGATGCCGTCGACGGAGAATCCGTCGCGCTGCAGCCGGTCGATGAGTTCCCCCTCGATGTTCGACTGGAAGTAGCTGATCTCCACCCGAGGGTATTGCTGACGCAACAACTCGAGGTAGTCTTCGAAGCGAACGGAGCCGTATATCTCTGGTTCGCGTCGGCCCAACAGGTTGAGGTTGGGACCGTTGATGATGAGTATCTTCATGCTAAAGTAGTGTAAAAACGCTGCAAATTTAATGAATATTCATCAAATAATGGTGGTTTCTCGGATAAAATGTATAACTTTGCGCCGATTTCATGCGATACGACCGAATGGAAAGCCCGTCAGTACACCCTCTCAACGCTCGGAACAGGGCATTGCTCAGAGCCTATGAACGCTACCTGAAGCTGGAGCGCAACTTCACGTACAACACGCTGGAGGCCTACTCGCGCGATGTGCAGAAGCTGTTGGGCTATCTTGAGACAGAGCAGGCAGCAGCCGAGGAAGTGACCATCGACCAGCTGCACCATTTCGCCGCTAAGCTGCACGAAATAGGTATCGCCCCACGCTCGCAGGCTCGCATTCTCAGTGGTGTGCGCTCGTTCTATCGTTTCATGCATCTCGACGGACGCATCAAAGACGATCCGACAGAGCTGCTCGAGTCGCCCTTCATCGGCGACCATCTGCCCGAAGTGCTCTCTACCGACGAGGTGGACCGGCTGGAGGCGGCCATCGACCTCTCCAAGTGGGAAGGCCACCGCAACCGAGCCATCATTGAGGTGCTCTTCTCCTGCGGACTGCGTGTCAGCGAGCTGGTCAACCTGAAGCTGTCGTGCCTCTTTATCGACGAAGAGTTTCTCCGCGTCGAGGGAAAAGGGCGGAAGGAGCGACTCGTGCCGCTGTCGCCCAAGGCCATCCAAGAGCTGCAGTTCTGGTTCGACGACCGTCGGCAGATGAACATCAAGGCTGGCGAGGAAGACTATGTGTTTCTCAATCGCCGAGGCAGCCACCTGACGCGCACCATGATACTGATTATCATCAAGCGGCTGGCAGAGGAAGCTGGCATAAAAAAGAACATCAGCCCTCACACCTTGCGCCACTCCTTTGCCACCGCTCTTTTGGAAGGCGGGGGCGACCTCAGGGCCATTCAGGCCATGCTGGGTCACGAAAGTATTGCCACTACGGAGATATACACCCACATCGACACCCATACCCTGCGCGAGGAGATACTCAACCACCACCCGCGCAATATCATCGAAAAAAACAACAAAGAAGAATGAAAATCCACAATTCGGTCCACAGTGAGATGTGGCGCGGCCTGCTCGCGTCAACAGTGCTGTTGATTCTCTTCGCCTCATGTGCCCGCATGGGAAATCCCGACGGTGGGTGGTACGACGAAGAACCACCACGCATCATCGGCTGCCAGCCGGCAGACAAAGCCACCAACGTCAAGACGCAGCGCATGGCCATTTACTTCAACGAGTATATCAAGATCGACAACCCCACCGAAAATGTCGTCGTGTCGCCACCGCAGATGGAGATGCCCGAGATAAAAGGGGCGGGAAAGAAGATTCTCATCCAGCTGCTCGACTCGCTGAAGGAGAACACTACCTATACCATCGACTTCAGCAACGCCATCACCGACAACAATGAAGACAACCCCTTGGGCAACTTCACCTATTCGTTCTCCACGAGCGACCATATCGACACGCTCGAGGTGGCCGGCTATGTGCTCAATGCCGAAAACCTGGAACCCATCAAAGGCATCCAGGTGGGGCTCTATGCCAATCTGGCCGACTCGGCCCTTTACAGCGAGCCAATGCTGCGTAACAGCCGCACCGACGACCGCGGACACTTCGTTGTGAAGGGTATCGCACCCGGTAGCTACCGCGTCTTCGCTCTGCAGGATATGGACGGCAACTACAAGCTCAGCCAGCGGGGAGAGCAAGTGGCCTTCGACCACGAAATCATCGTGCCTTCTTTCAAGCCCGACATCCGACAGGACACCATCTGGCGCGACTCGCTGCGCATCGACTCGCTCATCCGAGTACCCTATACCCACTATCTGCCCGACGACATCGTGTTGCGCGCCTTCACACCACTGCAGAACGAGCGCTCGTTCCTGAAGGCCGAGCGAAAGGAGGCCAACCGCTTTCAGCTGTTCTACACCTTCGGCGACAGCATCCTGCCCCAGATTCGCGGACTGAACTTCGACGACAGCAACGCCTTCGTCGTGGAAACGTCCGAGCGACGTGACACCATCACCTACTGGCTGCGCGACACAACGCTCGTCAATCAGGACACGCTCGACGTAGAGCTCACCTACAATACCTATAACTATCCTGACCTCTCTGACGACTCCCTCGATGTCTCGTTCGCTTCGGCCGCCCTGCAGCATAGTGTCGTCACCGACACGCTGACCATCCTCTCGAAGCAACCCTACGAGAAACGTAAGAAGCAGTTGGATAAGGAATACAACGAATGGAAGAAGAAGCAAGACAAACTGAAGAAGAAAGGGGAACCCTACGACTCTGTCATGCCCTTGAAGCCCTTGGACGTGCAGATGAAAATACCATCGCCCTTCGCGCCTGACCAGAACATCATCATCACCGTGCCGACACCCATCGAGGAGCCCGACACCGCGATGTTCCACCTCTATGCCAAGCACGACACGCTCTGGTATGAGGCTCCCTTCGTGCTGCGGCCCTACACCATGCCTCACACCGACTATGTCGTGCCACGCACCTACGAGCTGGTGGGAGAATGGCGGCCTGAGACGGAATATAGTCTGGAAATCGACTCAATGGCCTTCCGCGACATCTACGGAACGGTATCCGACCCCATCAAGAAGGGTTTCAAGGTGGCCAGCAACGACGAGTTCGGATCGCTCTTCATGACCATCGACGGAATGAGCGGCACCAACATCGTCGTGCAACTCCTCAACGGCAGCGACAACGTCATCAAAGAGGTGGCGACAACCAACGGAACGGCGGAGTTCTTCTACCTGAAAGCAGGAAAATACTATATGCGGCTCTTCGAAGACCGCAACAGCAACGGACGCTGGGACACGGGCGACTATCTCTTAGACGAGCAGCCCGAGACGGTCTGCTATTATCCCGACGAGATAGAGTGTAAGGAGAAGTGGGACCTCAGCCTGACGTGGAACCCACAGCGACAGCCTGCTTTCCGACAGAAGCCTGATGCCATCACGCAGCAGAAAGGCGAGAAGGAGAAAACCATCAAGCGGCGCAACTTCGAACGGGCCAAGAAGCTCGGCATCGACTACGTGCGCGGAAAAATGTAGGATTGTACAGAAAAAAATGAAGAAAGAGCTGCCTCCAATCATACAGGTGGGCGACGTGTTGCTCTCGCCCGACATCATCACCGAGCGGTTTTGTTGCGACCTGACAGTGTGCAAGGGGCGCTGCTGCATCGAGGGCGATGCCGGCGCACCTGTCGCTCTCGACGAAATCATGGAGATAGAAAACATGCTGGACACCGTCTGGAGCGACCTCTCGGCATCGGCTCAGGCCGTCGTCGACCATCAAGGTGTGGCCTATACCGACCGTGAGGGCGACCTCGTGACCAGCATCGTGGGCGGTAAGGATTGTGTGTTCACCTGCTATGGCGACATCGAGGTGGAGGGACAGACCGTCGCCGACTGTTGTCTGTGTGCCTTGGAGAGGGCTTGCCGACAAGGAAAATCGCGCTTCTGCAAACCCATCAGCTGCGCTCTTTACCCCATCCGTGCCAAGGTCTTCAGCAACGGCACCATCGGGCTGAACTATCACCGTTGGGACATCTGCCAATGTGGGCGCGACAAAGGCCGACAGCTCGACCTGCCGCTCTACCGCTTCCTTGAAGCACCGCTCGTGAAGCGTTTCGGCCAAGCATGGTACGACGAACTCTGCAACATCGCCGCACAGCTCGCACCTTAGCTTGCACACCGACCGTCAGCTACCACGTACTATTTCTTCGATCCATCCTGCCCGATACGGTATCTGCGGGGGCTCACCCCAACGTGTTCCTTGAAATACTTGCCAAGGAACGACTGGTTGGGGAATTTCATCTTTTTCGAAATCTCCTTCACCGTCAGCGACGAATTCTTCAGCAACAAGCGCAACTCCAGCACCACGTAGTTGTCTATCCACTCGTTGGGCGTGCGCCTGCTGGCCTGTTTCACCATCTCGGAGAGATACTTCGGCGAGATGCCCAGCTGCTCTGCATACCACGAGACGCGCCGCTCTTCGCGGAAATGCTTTTCGACAAGGGTCAGGAAGTTGGTGAACAGTATCTCTGCCCTCGTGCCGTGCGGTACGTTGATGTTCTGTTCTTGCTGCAAGCGATAGATGGATTCGCTCAGGTCGTAGATCAATGTCGTGAAGAGCGACCGTACTACATCCGTGCGGAAATGATGCGACTCCTGTTCCACCTTTTCTTGGATGAGATGGAAATATGTCTGGAAGGCCTCCGACTCTTTCTCCGTGAGGTGAAACACCGGATGGGTGCGGGAGAAGAGATAGATGGCCGACAGGTCGCGAACGCCTTTCACCACCTCGTTGAAGAAATCGACAGATACAAAATATCCCACGCCGGCAAGGTCGGGACTCACCATGTAGTTGTCCATCACCTGACCGTCGTTGACGATGATGGCATCGCCTGGCCTCACCTCATACTTCTTGGTGTCCACAGAATACTGTGCTTTTCCCTTCAGGCAAAGGCCAAGAATCACGCAGTTGGTGCGGCGGGGCACCAGAGGCAGCGGCACTAACGAGAGATCGTCGATGAGCATAATTTTGTCGTCGATATGACTGCCGCCGTACACCTTACAGGCCTCGGCTATCGTCAGTTCTACCATTCTTATATTCTCCATAGTCGTAATAATGATTCATGCCACGATAGGCAAAAGTGATACTTTTTGTTTGTTTTCGGTGCAAAGATAAACATTTTTTCGGGAAAAAGCGAAAGAAATATTGAAAAAAGTTGTGCGTTTTATTGAAAAAAACAAATTTTCGCTTGGTTTTTCACTCACTTATTCGTAACTCTGGCTGTTGCCGAAGTTACTTCCGTTCGGAAATGCAAAGAAAAACGAGTTTTCCTTTGGCATTTCACTCACTTATTCGTAACTTTGCACGCTGCAACAGTAAAAAAGAATGTCATGAAAAAATATCTCTTGGCCGTCACGCTGATGATGCTCACGCTGACGGGCTTGGCCATTCCTGCCAAGCGCGGACAATGGACGAAACTGACACTGACCAACGGCAACACGGTAAGCGCCCAGCTCATGGGCGACGAGCACCTGCACTTCTGGCAGGACAGCGACGGACGGCAGTATGTCATCGATGAGGCGACGCAACGTTTCGTCAGGGCCGACATGCCTCGTCTGCGTGCTCAAGCAGCGACAAGAAGAGCCAAGGCGGCGGCACGCCGCAGCCGTAGGATGGCCCAACGCAAGATAGGCAACTACGGCAACTATACGGGTCAGAAGAAAGGACTGATTATCTTGGTGGAATATGATGACGTAAAGTTCGAGGACACCCACAACCTCGACCTCTACAAACAGATAGCCAACACGGAAAACTTTTCCAACAACATGGGCTTCGTGGGGTCTGTCCACGACTACTTCACGGCACAGAGCCGCGGATTGTTCGACCTGACGTTCGATGTCTACGGACCAGTCCCACTGGCCAACAACCAGCGATACTACGGACAGAACAACAGTCAGGGCGACGACATGCACCCCGAGGAGATGGTCATCGAGGCCTGTCAATACCTGCAAGACGATGTCGACTTCTCGCAATACGACTGGGACGGCGACGGCGAGGTAGACCAGGTGTTCATCCTCTATGCCGGCAAAGGCGAAGCCAACGGCGGCGGACGCTATACGGTATGGCCCCACGAATGGACACTCGACGAGGCCGGCCAGGAGCTCACCATCAACGGCCTGCGCATCAACACCTACGGCTGCAGCTGCGAGCTACAGCCAGGCGGCATCGATGGCATCGGCACCATCTGCCATGAGTTCAGCCACTGCCTGGGCTACCCCGACATGTACGACATCGACTACGGCGGCCACTACGGCATGGACACCTGGGACCTGATGGACCACGGCAGCTACAACGGCAGTGGGTTCATCCCAGCCGGATATACCAGCTACGAGCGGATGGCGGCAGGATGGCTCATGCCCACCGAGCTGAAGGGCACGATGGAGGTGAGCGGCATGAAGGCGCTGTCGGAGGGAGGCGAGTCGTATATCGTCTACAACAAGGGATGCGAAGATGAGTATTTCCTCTTGGAGAACAGGCAGAAGACGCATTGGGACAGTCGGCTCGACGGCGAAGGGCTGCTCATCCTGAGAGTAGACTACGACGAAGAGCTGTGGAGCCACAACATCGTCAACTCCGTCGGAACCTTTGGCGAGGATTTCGGCTTCGACACGCCCCTAACGAACAACCACGAGCGCTGCACGCCCATCCACGCCAACAACGCCTCGACCTACAGCGCAAGTCCTGCTTTCGACACATACCCGCGCGGCGCACTCGACAGCCTGACCAACAACTCGCTGCCTTCCACACGTGTATACAACAAGAACAGCGACGGCAGCTACTATATGAACATCAAGATTACCGACATCCGAAAGGACAACGGCCTTGTAAGCTTCAGCTTCACCGACGACCTGCCAACAGGTTCTGACGACCCCATGCGGATAGACACGCTCTTCTACGAATCGTTCGACCAATGTGCCGGCACCGGCGGAAACGACGGCAAATGGAGCGGCAGCATCGCCAGCAGCACCTTCAAGCCCGACAACGAATGGGAAGGACAGAGTCCATACGGCGCCAACCAGTGTGCCAAAGTGGGCACATCCAACAAGATGGGATGGCTCACAACGCCTGAGATACAGATTAACGGCGGAGCGACGATGACCTTCCGCGCAGCACCATGGAACGAGGAGGACAACTTCATGTGGCTCGTCGTAGAAGATGGATATAACGCCGAGCTCTCGCAAACCATTCTCGACCCGATGACACCCAAACAGTGGAACGACTACAGTGTGGAGATAACAGCCGAAGGACCCATACGGCTGACCATCTACTCGAACAAAGACCGCTTCTTCATCGACGAGATATGCATCATTGGTCCTGTCAAAGACGACAAGCCCGACAAACCCGACACACCCGACGACCCACAGCCTACTGACGGCTTCGTGCCCCTCGGCATGGCTATCTTTACCGATGAATGTATCAGCGAACTTTATACCGACAGCTACGGCAATTCTTTCAGCCCCGTCACCTACATGGTGGAGATAGAGGAAAGCACGGAGACACCACGCCTCTACCGACTGGTGAACCCCTACGGGACAGCCTACCCCTACTATAAAGAGGGGGTCTACCACGACGACAAAGACTGGTATATCGAGATAGACTGCTCGAATCGCAACGGCGTATTCATCGAACGTCAACCCACAGGATGGGACGACGACGGCATGTGCTATATACAGTCGGTGGGCAGCTACCGCATGTCGAGGGGCGAAGACCTGTCGCAGCTAATCAGCGAGGGCATCATGGGAACGCTGCGCGACGGCATCATCACCTTCCCGCGACAGGGCATTTACCTCTTCAAGGAAGGCAACACAGAGCCCATCGTCGTCAACCAGTATGGCGACACACGCATCGAACTACCCAATGCTGCTCCCGATGCCACGACCATCGATGCCCGCTCCATGGCCGACGATAGCAACGAGACAGACGAAACCATCGTCTACAACCTCATGGGCCAGCAGATAGCCCGCGGACAGCAGGCAGCCGCCACGACGGCAGGGAGGCTGTTAGTAATAAAAAAAGGGTTAAGAATCCATAAAATAGTTGCTCGTTACTGATAAAATAGCTATATTTGCAGACTGAACAAATCGCTGACCACAATGAAGAAAGCCATCAGGAACAGCATCAACGCCATGCTGACAGCCGCCATCGTGCTGTTGGGTTTCGGCTCGTGCCACACCGTGAAGAGTGCGGCCGACGGCAATCAGGCCGGTCAGACGGAAGAGAACAACCAAAAAGACAACAACGGAAAGAACGACAACAGCAACGGCTCGGCGAGGTACGTTGGCGACGACAATGGACATCGCGAGCCACAGCCGGTAGTGTATGGACCGCCTCCGGGACGTTTCGACGAGAAACGCCCCCAAATCAGGAAATAAGGGTCGTCCGCGAGGGCGGCTCTGCAAATAGTGACAGATTCAGACAGATGAGAAGAATTGCGACCATGATGATATTGCTGCTGTGCATCGTTGGACAGCCGTGCCGTGCTGCCAAAGATGCCGTGGAGGACTATGCGAGGCTCTCCAAGCTGTCGTCGGACAGCCTGCTCCGCTTAGGTCGCGAATACTACAACAAAGACAATCCCAACCAAGCTTTCACCTGCCTCTCCATCATCAGCGAGCGCTATGAGCCGGGCATGTCGGCCAAAGAAACCGAACTATGCCTGCGGGCCATCAACAACATCGGCTGTATCTACCGCTATTTCTACTACGACTACGCGCAGTCGTTCGAGTGGTTCAGCCGTGGACTGGCCATCTGCGACGAGAACGACAACGAGTATCTGCGCCTTATCCTGATGAGCAACCTCTGCGAGATCCTCGACGAGTATGCCGAACGCTATTCGTCGCAACAGATGAGAGAACAGGCGCAGGGCATGATGGACAAGTGTATCGTAGGTGCCTACAACTCGAAAAACTGGGACATCATGGTCGGCGTATTCTTCAATATGACCAACCTCACCTACGATGCCGACGTAAAAAAATACCAGTTTATCTTCTCCAAGGAAATACCCGACAGCATCGACAACCTCAAATACGTCCGTCTGCAGTATCAGGGCATCGAAGCCCTGCAACAGCAGCACTTTGCCAAGGCACGCAGCCTCTTCGAGCAGCAGCTGAGCGTCATCGATGTCAACGAACAACCCGAGCGCAACGTCATTCCCGCCTATCTGAACATCGCCAAGACCTACGAGCTGGAGAACAACATGGCAAAGGCCATAGAGCTGGTAAACAATGCCCTGCAGGTGATCAGGGAAGACAGCGTGCCCGACTACGAGATGATTTGCTACAAACTGCTTTCCGAATACCACCGTAAAGCAGGCAACGAGACAGAGGCACGCGAGAACTACGTCAGATACCTCGAGGTGAAAGAGCAGATGCAGTCATCGCACCTCGTTGGCATCGGCGAGATGAACTACATCCAGCAACTCAAGCAGGAGGAGAAGAAAGCCAACGAGATGGCTGCACGACAGCGGCGTCAGCTTTACATGCTCATCTTCGGCGGAGTCCTGCTGTTCATCATGGGCTGTTCGGCACTGCTGCTGTACCGCAAGAACCGGCAACTGCTCTTCAGCAACAAGAGTCTCTTCGAGAAAAACCAGGAGGTGATGCGTGCCGAAGAGGCCGAGCAACAGCTGCGAAAGCAATACGAACAGAAGCTGCAGTCTTATCACGACGAGCAGGAACAGATACGACGGCTCTCGGCCGAGCACATAGAGCAAGCACAGGAACTCATCGATTACCAAGCAAGGGTAGAAGAAACAAGCACCGCCGCCCCATCGCCCCTCACCACAACGGACGACAACGGGCATGCCATCGAGCAAG
>JAGBLC010000207.1 GCA_017635615.1 Prevotella sp. | reverse complement strand
TGCAAAGATAAACAAAATATGCTGACTGTCCAAACGTTCATCAAAAAAAGTCGCGATGACAATAGCTCGGGGCTATGTGTCATCGCGTCTTTTCATAAAATGGAATCCCCGATCAGAGGAAACTCTTTACTTTCTCGTAATACTTTTGTGTGTGCTTCACACTGTACTTCGGCCCTCCATTCCACGACCTGATGGCCTTCTCCACATCGTTCTGCGGATTGTGGTACGACTGGATGAGCAGAAACATCTCCTTCGATTTAGCTACGCTGAACCGGTCGGACATGGTGTAGCGTTTCGTGCTGTTGCGCTCTTTCAGAATGTTGTTGCACTCGCGAACCATAATCGGAGTGATCTGCATCGGTCCGCACTGGTTGCCGTTCTTTGCGTGGCTCTTGCCGTTGCTCTCCACCTGGATGATGGCTGCCATGACGGGTTCCCAGTTCATCTTGCGGGCCTTAGCCTTGCCGCCGGCTTGGGTGGCAGCGGGCATTGCCAGCATCATCACGAAACTGATCATTAATACTTTTATATGATTCATCTTTTTGGGTTTATGAGGTCAGGACTGGCTCATGGGCTCGCATGCCTAAGCTTTGTAGCGCCCTCGGCGATACCTGTCTTCACAACGGGATACGCCACCAACCTCTGTTAATACTTACAGACACCGCGGTAAACGTCGCGTTTGGCGGTTGCCTGCCTGAATGCGGGTGCAAAGTTACGAAGAATCAACGAGTTAAGAAAAATTACGAACAAAATATATGATATTTTAAGGCGATTTATTGATTTAAAACAATTTCGGCCATTTGTCGAAAATACCAATATTTAGCCCATTTTCTTTTGTTTTTCACTCATTTAATCGTACCTTTGCAGCACGTTTGTAGGAGGCGACGCTTCCCAGCATCGCAACAGCACATAAAGCGGCATGAATGCCTTTTGCTCCTCAACAAAACGGAAAGAATAAGATGATAGACACCGCAGCCTTTCAAGGCAAGAAGGCAGCCTACTATACACTGGGTTGCAAACTGAACTTCTCTGAGACATCCACCTTCGCGAGGATGCTTCAGGAGATGGGTGTCGCCACGGCAGAAAAAGGCGAGCAGGCCGACATCTGCCTGGTCAACACCTGTTCGGTGACCGATGTGGCCGACCATAAATGTCGGCAGGCCATCCACCGTCTGGTGCGCCAACACCACGGGGCTTTTGTCGTGGTGACAGGATGCTATGCCCAGCTGCAGCCACAACGCGTGAGCGACATCGAGGGCGTCGACCTAGTGTTGGGTAGCGACGAGAAGGCGCAGCTCATACAATACCTCTCCGACGCTTGGGCAGCACGCGAAGCATCTACCCATCACCACCCATCACCCAACACCCCCCACCCCATCTTCACCACACCGACAAAGGACATCCGCTCGTTCGCTCCCAGCTGTTCGCGCGGAAACCGCACACGCTACTTCCTGAAGGTACAAGACGGCTGCAGCTACTTCTGCACCTACTGCACCATTCCATACGCCCGAGGATTCAGCCGAAGCCCCTCCATCGCCTCGTTGGTAGCCCAAGCCGAACAGGCAGCCCGCGAAGGGGGGAAGGAGATTGTGCTGACAGGCGTCAACATCGGCGACTTCGGTCATCCTACCTCGGGAAGCGAGCAAGGCTCCAACAGCCGGGAGCGTTTCATCGACCTGGTGAAAGCACTCGACCAGGTGGAGGGCATCAGCCGCTTCCGCATCAGCAGCCTCGAACCCGACCTGCTCGACGACGAGCTGATCAGCTACTGTGCTACGAGCCGTGCCTTCATGCCACACTTCCACATCCCACTGCAGAGTGGCAGCGACACCGTCTTGAAGCTGATGCACCGCCGCTACGACACACAGCTCTTTGCCCATAAGATACAGCTCATCAAGCAAGCCATGCCCGACGCCTTCATCGGCGTAGACGTGATGGTGGGCACCCGCGGAGAGACACCCGAATGCTTCGAGGAATGCTACGACTTCCTCGAAGGACTGGACATCACGCAGCTGCATGTATTCCCCTACTCCGAACGTCCGGGAACGGCAGCGCTGAAGATTCCCTACGTGGTCAGCGCCGCGGATAAGAAAGAGCGCTCGCAACGACTCCTCCAACTCTCCGACCGCAAGACGGAGGCTTTCTATGCCCGCTATATCGGCAAGACGGAACCCGTTCTGCTCGAGCGGGCCGCCCGCGGCAAGAGCATGCACGGCTTCACACGCAACTACATCCGTGTGGAACTGCCTCCCGCTGAAACATCCGAGGCCCTCGACAACCAGATTATCGATGTTCGCTTAGGCGACTTCAACGCGAAGCGGGATGCATTGAAAGCAACGCTTGATAATTGATAATTAATAATTGATAATTCATAATATGCCTCGTATCGCTATCGTCATATTAAACTGGAACGGACAGCAGATGCTGTCGCAATATCTCCCCTCGGTGCTGAAACACTCTGCCGATGAGGCTGCCGTCTACGTTGCCGACAACGCCTCTACCGACCATTCCATCGAACTGCTGCAGACGCGCTTCCCTGAAGTAAGCATCATCCGGCTCGACCGCAACTGGGGCTTTGCCGAAGGCTACAACAAGGCACTCGCCGAGGTGGAGGCCGAGTATTACGTCATCATGAACAGCGACATCGAGGTGACACCCCAATGGTTAGCACCACTCACCCGCTTCATGGACAATCATCCCGAAGTAGCGGCCTGCCAGCCGAAACTGCTCTCGATGGCCGACCGCGAGAAGTTCGAATACGCCGGTGCCTGCGGTGGCTTCGTTGACCGCCTGGGCTATCCTTTCTGTCGGGGACGTGTCTTCGAGACGGTAGAGAAAGACAGCGGACAATACGACACGACAGCTGAGGTGATGTGGGCAACGGGAGCCTGCATGATGATCAGAAGCAGCGACTACCATGCCGTGGGAGGATTCGACAGCCGATTCTTTGCCCATTGCGAGGAGATAGACCTCTGCTGGCGACTCCATCTGAGGGGACGGAAGGTGTGCTGCGTCACCGACAGTCACGTCTACCACGTAGGCGGGGGAACGCTGCCGAAGGGCAACCCGATGAAGACCTATCTCAACTTCCGCAACAATCTGACGATGCTCTACAAGAACCTTCCGCAGAGCGAACTTGCCGGTGTGATGCGCTGGCGATGGTGGCTCGACTATGTAGCCGCCTTCCAGACGCTCATCGTCAACGGCAACGTGGGCGACTTCCGCGCCATCTTCCGCGCTCGTCGCGACTTCAAACGATGGAAGGATGAATATAAGCCCATCCGCCAGCAGTTGCAAGACTCTGCCAAGCCGACGGACGATGCCATCCGCAAGCCCTACAGCATTCTCTGGCAATACTACTTCCACCGCCGCCGCACCTACGACCATTTACCCTTTCTTTAATGCATAGTTCATAGTTCATAATTCTTCATTCTTCATTCTTTATGTCGCTCAATCTCCCATCCTTCGACATCAATATAGCACAGCGCAACGGTCGCCCCACCATGTTCGACCCTTTGCGTCGCCGTTTTGTGGCCTTGACGCCCGAAGAGTGGGTACGGCAGCACTTCGTCAACTATCTTGTACACCATCTCCACTACCCTGCCGGGTTGATGGCCAACGAGGTGGAGCTGTCCGTCGGCGACAAACACCTGCGCTGCGATACCTTATTATATAATAAGGACATGCAGCCGCAGATGATCATCGAATACAAGGCACCGCACATCGCCCTGACACAGAAAGTGTTCGACCAGATAACAGCCTACAACCTGCTGCTCCACGTCGACTACCTCGTAGTATCCAACGGGATGGAGCATCTCTGCTGCCAAATGGACTACGACAACCGGCGATATGTCTTCCTCCCCAACATTCCCGACTACAACCAGCTGTAAGAGCCGACGGCACAAGGATGGTTACGAAAAAAACAACAGCTACGTGCTTCAAGTGAAGGCGTAGCTGCTGTTGTAAGTGGGTTTAGTAAGTGACGGCTTAGATGCCGAGCTTCTTGCGGATGTCCTTAGGAATGGCGTTCTTGTTGACGAGATAGTCCATCGTCTTCAGGGCGATGAAGTTCTTTGTCATGTACCATGTGCCTTTGTAGTCGCCATACTCACCCCAAGAGTTCTTCACCATGTAGTACTCCTTGCCGTTCTGATCCTTGGCCAGACCGTAGATGTGCATGCCGTGGTCGTCGGTGAGTTCCCAGTTGTCGAAGCCTTCCTGACGCAGTTCCTGTGTGGGAACAATCTCAGGAGCGTCAACGCCGAGAGAGTCGAGCTTCGACTTCTTGTCGGCAGCCGTCAGCTTGAGCCAGCGAGCAGCGTCAGAGCCGGTGAGCGACTGGGCAGCTTTCGTATCGTAAGCGATACCAAGACCCTTGCGGGTGAAACCTTCCTCGCTGACGTCGCCACCCCATGCGATGGTGTAACCATTGGCCAGGGCATTGTCGATGATACGCATCATCTCGTCCATGGGCACATTGTAGCTACGGTCCCAGCGCCAGTTGTCCTGTACCTCTACGGGGAAAGCGGTGTAGAAGGGATGGTGGGTGTAGCTGGTGATTGACACATAGTCGTCCCAGTTGACACCGAGGCTCTGGGCGAACGACTGCGGGGTGTACTTCTTACCCTCGTACATGAACTCTGTGGGACACTCACCGAGATAAGAGTCGAGGATACCCTGCAGACCGGGCTTCCACTGATTGGAGATTTTCTTAGCCGAACTCTTAGCCACGGCAGCCACGTAAGGCTCCATGACAGAGAAGAACTCGTTGAAGTTGGCCAGCGAATCGCCCTGCAGCGAGCCGGGGAAAGGCATGATGCCCTCGGGTATGATGCCGTGACGCTTGATGATGTCAAGCACATCGCCTGCCGAACCACCCTGCGCAAACTGGCTGTCGCCGTGCATGCGTACGGTGAGGATGGCACGCTCCATGTAGTCTTTGTTGCATACGAACATCTCGCAGAGGTCAACGTTCTTACCTGTAGCCTTGAGAATCTCGCTCTCAAAGAAGCTCAGTGTGGAATAAGCCCAGCAGGTGCCTGAGCGGTTCTGGTCCTTGATGCTGGTGATAGGCATCTCCTTGATGGTTGTGAACACAGGCTTCTTCGAGTTTTGTTCTTTGTCCTGTGCCATTGCGCCGGTGGCCACCATAGCCATGAGCGCCAAAGCTAACATTTTCTTCATTACTCTTTCTGTTTTTTTGAGGTTAATACGATTTTTTATAATATTTCGATTGACTATTGGGCGATTGAAGAAGCCATGAAAGCCTCTACATCAGCGGGGTGGTATGGGATGATCTTATCGCCAAGGAAACGACAGCCGTCGGCCGTGATGAGGATGTCATCCTCGAGACG
>JAGBLC010000206.1 GCA_017635615.1 Prevotella sp. | reverse complement strand
TGAGGACAGCGACATCTGGGACTACCTGATGGAGGTGTGGCGCACGATGCAAGCCTCCGTAGAGAGCGGACTCGACAGTGAGGGCAGATTGCCCGGTCCGCTCAACCTGCAGCGCAAGGCCAACATCTATTATGTCAAGGCAAAGGGCTACCGTGCCGCCTTACAGTCGCGCGGACTGGTCTATGCCTATGCACTGGCCGTCAGCGAGCAGAACGCCTCGGGTGGCACCATCGTCACGGCACCCACCTGCGGTTCGTGTGGTGTACTGCCTGGTGTGCTCTACCACATGTCGCGGGGTCACGATTTCAGCGACACACGCATCCTCCATGCTTTGGCCACTGCCGGACTCTTTGGCAATGTCGTCAAGCAGAACGCCTCTATCAGCGGTGCCGACGTAGGCTGTCAGGGCGAAGTGGGCGTAGCCTGTGCTATGGCTTCGGCTGCTGCCTGCCAGCTCTTCGGAGGCAGTCCGGCACAGATAGAATACGCAGCCGAGATGGGGCTGGAGCATCACCTCGGCATGACCTGCGACCCTGTGTGCGGCATGGTACAGATACCCTGCATCGAGCGCAACGCCTTTGCAGCAGCCCGTGCGCTCGACTCCAACCTCTATGCCGCCTTCAGCGACGGTAGGCACCGTGTGTCGTTCGACCATGTGGTGAACGTCATGAAGCAGACGGGCCACGACCTCCCCTCGCTCTACAAGGAAACCAGCGAGGGCGGTCTGGCCAAGGTCTATGTGGGAGCCAACGAAGAGTAGGACCGAACGGAGCTTTGCTCCTGTTGTTGATTTTTCGTACCTTTAAATAAGTTACTTACGCTCGAAAATAAAAATAAAAGCCGTTTTATTTTGTATTTTGCTCGCTTATGCGTAACTTTGGCTTCGCCGAAGGTACTACCGTTCGACAATAAAAACAAAAAAATCGTTTTTTGTTTTGTATTGTTCTCACTTATTCGTACCTTTGCACCCAACAAACCGAAAATACCAAACATCGTGGCAGAAACAAAGTATATCTTCGTGACGGGCGGTGTCGTTTCCTCATTGGGAAAAGGCATTATCTCATCGTCAATCGGCAAGCTCCTGCAGGCCAGGGGCTACAACATCACCATCCAGAAGTTCGACCCCTACATCAACATCGACCCCGGTACGCTCAACCCCTACGAACATGGCGAATGCTATGTCACCGTCGACGGTATGGAGACCGACCTCGACCTGGGCCACTACGAGCGCTTCACCGGCATTCAGACGACGAAGGCCAACTCGCTCACCACTGGGCGTATCTATAAGGCTGTCATCGACAAGGAGCGCCGCGGCGACTATCTGGGCAAGACCATCCAGGTGGTGCCACACATCACCGACGAGATCAAGCGCAACGTCAAGCTGCTCGGACAGAAATACCACTACGACTTCGTCATCACCGAGATAGGCGGCACGATCGGCGACATCGAGAGTGCACCGTTCATGGAGGCCATCCGCCAGATGAAGTGGGAGATGGGCCACAACGCCGTCTGTGTTCACCTCACCTACGTGCCTTACCTGAAGGCTGCCGGCGAATTGAAGACAAAACCGACGCAACACTCCGTGAAGGAGCTGCAGAGCGTGGGTATTCAGCCCGACATCCTCGTGCTCCGCACGGAGAAACATCTGGGCAAGGACATCCTGGAGAAGGTGGCCCGCTTCTGCAACGTCGAGCAAGACTGCGTCGTACAGAGCGAAGACTTGCCCAGCATCTACGAGGTGCCCGTCAACATGCAGAACCAAGGACTTGACGAGGCCATCCTGAAGAAGTTCGGAGTGGAAATTGGCGAGCGTCCGGCATTGGGACCGTGGAAGAATTTCCTCGACCGCCGGAAGAAGGCCACGAAGGAGGTACACATCGGACTCGTCGGAAAGTACGACCTGCAGGATGCCTACAAGAGCATCCGCGAGAGTCTCTCGCAGGCCGGCACGTACAACGACCACAAGACGGTGCTCACTTTCATCAACTCGGAGAAGATAACGGAACAGAACGTCGAAGAGATGCTCAAGGGGCAGGACGGCATCATGATCTGTCCCGGATTCGGACAGCGTGGCATCGAGGGAAAGATTATCGCTGCCCACTATACCCGCACGCACGACATACCTACCTTCGGCATCTGTCTCGGCATGCAGATGATGGTCATCGAGTTTGCCCGCAACGTCTTGGGCTATACCGACGCCAACAGCCGTGAGATGGACGAGAAGACCGACCACAACGTCATCGACATCATGGAGGAGCAGAAGAACATCACCAACATGGGTGGTACGATGCGACTCGGTGCCTACGAATGTGTGCTGCGTCAGGACTCGCGTACCTTTAATATATATAAGAGCGAGCACATCCAGGAACGCCACCGCCACCGCTACGAGTTCAACAACCGCTTCATCACCGAATACGAGCGCAACGGCATGATGTGCGTGGGGCGCAACCCGGAGAGCGACCTCGTGGAAATTGTGGAGATTCCCGGGCTGAAATGGTACATCGGCACGCAGTTCCATCCCGAGTATCAGTCGACGGTGCTCCATCCGCATCCCCTCTTCATGGACTTTGTCAAGACTTGCATCGGATAAGGAAGAATGAATCAGTCCAAGACGACGCTGCTGACAAGACTGACAACCCTCCTGGTCATCGTATTTGTGACCTTAGCCGCTTATCCCCAGACACGAGGTCTGGCCAAAAAGCGAGTAAGACTGGACAGTCTGCTGACGGCCCGCTACTTCCGTTCGCACTACGACACCAACTACGTTGTAAGGCCCGAAGGCAAGCTGACGCTGAAGGCAAGGCTGAACCAGACAGGCAACGACTTTCACTCCAAGGGGACAGAAAATGGCAGGCATTTCCAATCGCACCTCAGCACCAGCCACAAGACCACCTTCTCGGTGGGTGCCATCTATCGCGGAATAGGCCTTGGCGTGGCCATCAACCCCGCCAAATGGAGAGGAGCGTACAAGGACTACGAACTGAACCTCAACTTCTACGGCAGCCGCTTCAGTCTCGATGCCAGCTATCAGATGTCACAATCGCTGGCAGGCGACTTCAACAGCGACGAAGAGAAACGGACGCTGCAATCGGACGACGTGGAGCTGAAGATACTCAACCTGGCGGGCTACTACACCTTCAACCACCGCCGATTCTCCTTTCCAGCAGCCTTCACGCAGAGCTACATTCAGCGCCGCTCGGCAGGCTCGTGGCTTGCAGGCATCAGTTACCAGGCCGGCAGTCTGAAGACGACCGACCATCTGACAGCGAGGTACCCTAACGCTCAGGATGCCCGCATCTACATGGGGCATTTCGGCATCGGCGGCGGCTATGGCTACAACTGGGTGATCGACCGCCGTTGGCTGCTCCACTTCTCAATGCTGCCCACCTTCGTGGTGTTCAACCGCAACAACATGACCATCAACGGCGAGCGACAGAAGGCACAGAGCATGCGGTTCAACATGATCTTCAACGAGCGAGCCGCCATCGTCCACTACTTCTCGCCCCGCTATTTCGCAGGATTGTCACTCGTGATGAACAACTCCATCTTCGACGACAACAACGTCATCGTCAACCAGAACAAATGGCGCGCACGAGCTTTCATCGGGATGCGAATTTAGGGCTCTTCTAAAGAAAACTTAAATATTCAGCATAAGCAACGTAGGTTCTGTTTTTTTTGTGTAATTTTGCACACTCATAGCAACAACATCAATCAATAGTAAAAAGTAAACAATAACAATAGTGGATAAGAACACCATCATCGGATTTGTGCTGATTGCCGCCGTGCTGATAGGCTTCAGCTGGTGGAAACAGCCCTCAAAAGAGCAGATGGAGGAGATGCGCAAGCAAGACTCCATCGCATTAGTAGAACAAAAGAAAGCCGAGGAAAAGGCTAAGATGGCGCAGATAGCCGCACAGAAGAAGGCCGAGCAGGCCAAGGCCGACGCAGCTCAGGACTCTACGGCCCTGTTCCATACGGCCCTCACCGGACAGGCTCAGGACGTCGTGCTGCAGAACGAGAAGCTCGCCCTCACACTTTCGACGAAGGGCGGCACCGTCACGAAGGCCGTCGTCAAGGGATTCAAGGACCATCAGGGCAACCAGGACGTGACCCTCTTCGACGGGAAAGACCAGCAGCTGAACTTCCTCCTCGCTGCCAAGGACGTCAACATCATCACCCAGGACCTCGTCTTCACGCCCTCTAACCAGAGCGACACCACCGTGACGCTGACAGCAGTAGCCGCTCCCGGCAAGCAGCTCACCATGAGCTATACGCTGGGCAAGGACTACATGCTCCACATGACGATGAAGGCCGAAGGGATGAACGGAATGTTCAGTCCCACCTACAAGGAGATGGACATCGAGTGGACCGACCGTTGCCGCCAGCAGGAGAAAGGCTTCACGTTCGAGAACCAGCGCTCGGCGCTGACCTACCACTTCACCGACGGCGGCACCGACTATCTCAACGAGACAAAGAGCCAGAAGGACAAGCAGATAGAGGAAGCCATCGACTGGGTGGCCTTCAAGAACCAATACTTCTCGGCTGTGATGATCGCGAAGGACAACTTCGCACAGAACAGTCTGATGACCTCTATGCCGCAGGAGAAGGAGACCCACTACCTGAAAGAGTATGGTGCCAAGCTGAAGGCTCCCTTCGACCCGTCGGGCCTGAAGGCATCGGAGTTTGAGTTCTACTACGGACCGAACGACTTCCGCCTGCTGCAGCGCATGGAGAAGCAGAGCAAGTTCGGCAAGGATCTGCAGATGGAGCGCCTCGTCTATTTAGGATGGCCGCTCATCCGCTACATCAACCGCTACTTCACGCTTTATGTCTTCGACTGGCTCACGAAGTTCGGACTGAACATGGGTATCGTCCTCATCCTCATCACCCTGCTGCTGAAGGCCATCACCTATCCATTGGTGAAGAAGAGCTACATGTCGTCGGCCAAGATGCGCGTGCTGAAGCCAAAAATAGAGGAGGCCACGAAGCAGTACACCAAGCCCGAAGATGCCATGATGAAGCAGCAGGCACAGATGCAGATGTATGCCAAATACGGTGTGTCGCCGCTGAGCGGCTGTCTGCCCATGCTGATACAGATGCCCATCTGGATAGCCATGTTCAACTATGTGCCTAACGCTATCCAGCTGCGCGGCGAGAGCTTCCTCTGGATGAACGACCTGAGCACCTACGACCCCATCATCGAATGGAGCAAGAGCATCTGGGCCATCGGCGACCATATCTCGCTCACCTGCGTACTGTTCTGTGTGGCCAATATCCTGTACAGCGTCATGACGATGCGCCAGCAGAAAGACCAGATGGTAGGTCCGCAGGCCGAACAGATGAAGGCTATGCAGTGGATGATGTTCTTGATGCCCGTGATGTTCTTCTTCATCTTCAACGACTATTCGTCGGGTCTGAACTTCTACTACTTCATCTCGCTCTTCTTCTCGGCAGCCATCATGTTCCTGCTGCGCAAGACGACCAACGACGAGAAGCTCCTGGCCTATCTTGAAGCACGCCGCAAGGAGAACGAGAAGAACCCGAAGAAGGCCAAGGGTCTGGCAGCCCGCCTCGAAGCCATGCAGAAGCAGGCCGAAGAGATGCAGCGTCAGCGTCAGCAGCAGCTGAACAAGTATAAATAAAGAATCATAAGCGTAAGGCGCGGAAGATGGACCGGTCGAAATCGGGGTTCATCTTCTCCAACTGAGCAATAAGATGCTTCATGTCGGTACGGCGTGAAGCATCTTCGTATGGACAATTCTTCACCTGTCGGCGATAACCCTGTGCCGTAGCAAAAGCTTGGACATCGGCTTCGCGGATGAGGCACAGTGGCCGGACTATCTGCATGGGCCACTTGTCCATCTGCATCTTCGGCTGCATCGTCTCGAAACGTCCCACGAAGACAAGGTTCATCAGAGCCGTCTGCATCAGGTCGTCC